>JAQSXU010000294.1 GCA_029256485.1 Clostridiaceae bacterium | reverse complement strand
TTCACTTGTAGAAAGAGGCTTAAGTGGACAGGAGGCAGAATTGTATCTAAATGGTCAAATGACCATTAGCGAATATGTCATGAAACAAGAGGATAATGCTTTTATAATTCAAGCACCATGTACACTTATATCCTATGGGACAAAATAGATTTTTATGGATTTACTTTCAGCACTATTGATTTCACCGATACAGAAATTCAATATTTGGAGGAAGAAAACAAATTTTATATAAGTAAATGTTATTGAGGAAAATATATGAAGATTAAAAAATAAAGAACTTTCAAAGGTTTCATTTTATACTGGTGGAAATAACGCTAAAAGTGTTGAACTTACTGGTACTGAATTGGTAAAGGCATAACAAACAGGATCAAGTTGAATACAATTCAAGTTTTCTTAACTCATACTCAACTTTACCTCCATTGTTTACAAAATATGTTCAGCTTATAATAGATTTATCAAAAAAATTTTGTATTAGAAAAATGGAGAGATTTAATATGAATAGATTAAATATTGGAGAAACAATTCTTCATTTCAGAAAAGAGAAAAACATTACTCAAGAACAGTTAGCTTCTATGGTTGGGGTTTCAGCAGGAGCAGTCAGCAAGTGGGAAAACGGGAATTCAACTCCTGACATTTCGCTGCTGGCTCCATTGGCTCGGGCATTAAATACATCTATTGATATATTATTGTCCTTTCAGCAGGAACTATCTGAAAAAGAGGCTCTTAGTATCAAAAGAGATTTAACTGAGATATTTCTGCATGAGGGTTACACAGCAGGAGAAGCAAAATGTGAAAGTTATCTGAATGAGTACCCTAATAGTATTCACTTAAAATTTATTGTTGCCGGCCTCATTGAAATGTATTTATCAATGTCTGATGAACATTCAGAAGAGTTTGTTAAAGAAAAGATGAATTATGCTCTGTCATTATTCCGTCAGGCAGCTGAAAGTAAGGAGCCTAAATATGCGCCTGTAGCACTGTTCTCCATAGCAATTATTGAAATGATGTTAGAGAATTATGAGGACAGTGAAAAAGCTCTTAAGGAACTTCCTCAAGTTTTGATAAATCCCATGGATGTGTATCCAAGCCTTCTTTTAAAGCAGGGAAAGAATGAGGAGGCTATGAAACTCTGTGCAAAAATGTTAATGCAGCATTTAAATTATAGTATGAATATGCTTACTACTATGGTGAATATTGAAAAGGCAGAGAAGAATTACGAAAAAGCATTCTTTTATCTAAATGCTGTTAATGAGCTGCAAAGTATATTCAAAATTGGATTAAGTTCTGCAGCATACAACTACAGTAAATTATATTTAAAAATTGGTGAAAATGAGGCTGCGGCTAAATGGTTCCAAACCTATGTAAAACAACTGCTTTCCACGGCATACGACTACCATAATAACACTTACTTTGAAACTATCGAGCTGGAGGTAAAACAGGAGGGACAGAAAATAATAAGGAAAAAATTACTTCAATCTCTCCTAGAAGAGGAGGATCTCAAAGCTTTAGCTGGAATTCCTGAATATAATAAAGCAATTGAAGAATTAAGAAATATGTGCCAGCAGTAGGAATTGTAATGAGTAATGAAAATAAACTCACCTACTATTTTAAGAATGGGAAAATGAAAGCAGAATGAACTTTTTTAAACAACCAGATGGAAGGTGAATGGAGATTTTATAGAGAATCTGGGCTGCTATGGCAAATAGGAAATTTTCAGCAGGGCAAAAAACACGGCACCTGGATAAGGTTTAATAAAGATGATCAACAGTAATATAATGAGGAATTTAAGGCTGGAAAGCTAATTAAATCAAAATAGCACTCATTTGTAAGATACCAGTAAAAGAATGGGGAGATATTTTAATTGTGAAGAATAGTAACTTCTATCATATAAATAAATGGACCATATGGTATAATACAGTATAATTCACAGGAAAATAGTAATTTATAGAATAGAAGAAAAAAAGGAGAGCGTATTATGATCGAATACAAATTTGATACCCAATTATTAATTGAAGGACATAATCTTTCCGAAGATGCAATCAACGAATATTTTACAAACAATCTTGAAGGTGACTGTCTCCTTGCTGTTGGTGACGATGAACTGATTAAAATTCATTTTCACACCAATACACCATGGAAGGTGCTTGAGTATTGTGCTTCTTTGGGAGAAATTTATGATGTTGTTGTGGAAAATATGGAGCGCCAGGCCAATGGGCTTCATGGCTAAAAAGCACTAATTCACATATCAGCATAAAAATAATGAACTGGAATGAGAGCGGGTTAATTCGCTCTTTTTTTATAATGCTCATTATTTATTATCCCATCTTTGTGGCGGTCATATGGCTCTGTTAAACAATAGTGTGGATGAAGTACCATTGCTAATGGGACAGGTCTAAATATAATTACTTTTTATATTAATAAATTACATATATGGTATAATATAGTATAAGCTATCAAACATTTGCAGCTATAGTGAACTAAAGAATTTTTATATTTTGTGAGGTAAGAAAATGAAAGTGGATGAGGATAAAATATTTCAATTATTTGAATTCTGGTGTAAAAAATTGCGAGTGTATCCATATTGGGATGCTCGACTTGAGTTTGTTGACGATATTAATTGGAGGAAGACAGGAGATTTAAAAATCGACTGTGACGACAGAAAGGCAATTATTCTTATCAATAGGGTTAATCCAAAACAAGAAAATCTTGAAGAGGTTATTGTTCATGAATTATTCCATCTAAAAATGTACCCTCTTGACCAGGTTACTGAGTCTCTAATTACTTCAAATTTTAAAGAAGGAACAGCTGCCTATGATTTTGCATATAATCAGTTTTTTATTTCTTTGGAGCAAACTGTAGAAGAATTGGCAAAGTGTTTTCTTCTTGAATTTGGTGATAATAAAGAGCTTTCATATGGCAGATGTAAGAAACAGAAATCATACAATGAGCTTTTTCAAGGATTAAAAAAACTTGAATAGATTTTTTATATAAATTAATTAAAGAATAAAGGTATAGATAAGGAGATACCAATGAAAGGTGTATATACAGAAAAAATTACGGATATTAATCAAATAAATATGTTAAAAGCTGTATTTGGGGTAATCAAACCGGAACTTGAAGGGAAGATATATATTGAACGCTTTCACGACAATGGAGAAGGTGTTGACAGGGCTTATAATGTGTACAAAGTAATATCAGATAAGCACACATACATACTGAAAAAGTCAGATGATTATGAGATAGAGGTTTATGAAAAATTTCTTACGGATAAAAACCTGCCTGTGCCAAAGCTGGAAGGCTGGACTTCCTTTGATAACACAAAGTGGATATTAATTGAGTATATTGCTGGAGAGGATTTACGAATATTTGATAAACACATGGCTTATGGATGCGCTGAAAGCCTTTCTCAAATTTTTAATATGTACTGGCAGGAAGACTGCTTCGAAGAAAATAAGCTGGATAATCGTTTTGAAAGATACTGGACAAGAATAAATAAAAGGGCTCAATGCCTTAAAAATGAATCAAAGCTGGCTT
>JAQSXU010000293.1 GCA_029256485.1 Clostridiaceae bacterium | reverse complement strand
ATTAGCATTTATTCACTAAATAATTTCATAAAGTTTATAAATTATACAACCTATTGTGAAAACAATAGTTGCTCCTACAAATATCTTTGTACCGACTTTTGCTTTCTTATCTTCTTTTAAGGATATGCTTAATGTAACAATATTAAGTATCATTACTAGAATCCAAAGTATATAATCAATACTTTTAAAAATTAATGTACCTATAATAAGTATTGAATTTATTATAGGATAGATGCTATTAAACTTTTCTTTCATTATACACACACCTTTCTAGGTTACAGATTACAATGCACAATTTACAGTTATAGTTAGCCAGTTACTCAACTGTAAACTACCTTATTGTTCTTTTCTAAATATAAGTGGTGCAAAATTCATATAAATGGAACTCATAAATGCACCTATTATAAAATATATATAGCTGTAATCACCATAAATATGCTTTAATAATTGCTTTTCATATTCAATTAAAAATGCAAATACAACAATACTTAAAATCAAAATAACTCTCATGTGTTTTTTCATTCTAGGTTTATTAAGTAATTTATTATGAATATCTGTCTTCTTTATTATCCAATCAAAGATGGAATAAAAAACACAAAATATTATAAAAAATATAATAAATTTCATTTTTCCTCCTTAAATACCTCTAGACTTTTTTAATTTTCTAGTCCAATTTTCTTATAAATTTCAGTAATGCAGGGTGCCTTATATTCACAGTAACTATCTATATCTGTTGGATATAATCTTGCAGCCTGTAATTTAATTTCACTATACTTTTCTACAGCTTCTTTATTAGTTCTCATATAATTACGAAAAGTAAGATGTCTTTTTAATTCCTCAGAATTTTTAGGGCACACATATAAATGATGAGTCATAAACTCCATTTTTTCATTTTCATCATATGCAAAAGCTTCTCTACCCTTTATGTCTAAATCCCCTTCATGATAATATCCTAAAGTTTCTAACTGAACTTTAATTTCTTCAAAATTATCATAACTTTCTATAATAACATCTAGATCTATAATAGGTTTAGCCGCCAATCCTTCTACAGAAGTACTTCCTACATGTTCAATTCCAATAATATTATCACCAAGAACTTTTTCAATACATATTTTTATTTTTTCAAATTCAACCCTCCAATTAAAATCATATGGTAATACAACCACATTTTTTGTTCTCATTATAAAATCCTCCATTAGATTATTGTAATTATCTTAAATAACTATTCTTCTCCTAATTTCACATAACAATCTTTTTCAAAGAAGCTTATACCATACTTAACAATATTTTTATAACCTTCACTTCTAAGTTCCATATCATAGCCCTTTTCTTCAATTTGTTTTAAAGCGTCATCAGCTCTTTTTTCTAAATCATCAATTCTTTTTGCTATTTTAAATTCAATTACTATGGCAATTCCTCTTTTTGATACTGACTTTATAAATAAATCACTTCGTCCTTTTCCACCTTCGCGGTTAGACTTTATTATATAGTCATGCATATTTGCTAGAGCTCCTACTACAAATCCATGATAAAAGTTCTCATATGCATCATTAAAGCTTATGGTTTCCATAAGCAATCTTCCTAGTTCTTCTTCAAAAATTTCAGGATTTTTATTTATTATTGCGGAATAAAGATTACTTAAATCTTTCGCTTTTACTTTTTCTTCAAACCACTTTAAGATTTTAGTTCTAAAAATATATTTTACTTCTCTATTTGGTATACTTAATTCCAAATATCTATTATCCTGACTATCCATTCTTTGATTTATCTTCTTGAAATAACCTGTAAAAAACATAAAATTCCACAAATTGTCCATTGTATCATAAATTTCATCATAAGTTATATCTTCATGTACTGGTTTTTCTATAGTTTTTCCTTCTATCAATAATTCTATTTCTTTTTTAGTAGCTGTATCAGCTTTTTCTATTAGACTTTTCACTATACTATTTGAACTTGTATTAGCCCAATAAGATGAAGGAAACACATTAATATTTCCAAGCAAATCATATATAAATTTTATTACACTCCAAGGATTATAAACATTGGTTTGTCCAAAGATATATCCATTGTACCAATCTTTTATTAATGAATATTTTTCTTCTAATTTATAATATTTAGTTAATTCCTTAACTTCATCATCGGAAAATCCAAAGTACTCAGCATATCTATCATTTAATATTGACATTATATTCAGGTTATTTAAACCAGTAAATATACTTTCCCTTGAAATTCTTAAGCAACCTGTTATTACAGCAAATTCTAAGGATGAATTCGTTTTTAATGCTGATTCAAAAAGTGATCTTATAAAAGCTATCATTTCATTATAAAACCCTTCAAAAAATGCATTTTCAAGAGGTACGTCATACTCATCTATGAGTATTATAGTTTTTTTACCATGATATTTTTCTAAACAAATAGATAGAAATTGTATCGCCTTTACATAATCAGAATCTTTTGCTTTCTTATTTAAAATATTTAAAAAAGTTTCTTTTTCATTTTCAATTAAGTTTTTACTTTCTAATATATAAATGTGTCGTGTATATTCTTTACTTATTTCATCAATTATACATTCATAAGCCATTTGAAAAGTTGGCTGCTTTGCAGATTTTAAAGATAAATTTATTACAGGATATTGCCCCATATGAGAAGTATACTTCTCTCCAGATTTCATTACATTTAAACCTTCAAAAAGATAGCTGTTATCTTTAGAACTTTTTTCAAAAAAATATTGCAACATGCTCATATTTAGTGTTTTTCCAAATCTTCTTGGTCTTGTAAATAAATTTACTGCTACTTTATTATCTATTAAATCTTTTATTAATAGTGTTTTATCAATAAAACAATACCCTCTAGTTATTAACATTTCAAAATTATCTATTCCTATTGGCAGTGGTTTGAATTCCATTTAATCACTTCCGTTTCATTTTCATCTTAACTTAATTTTATTATAACCCAAATTACGCTAATCTAAAATAATCTTTTAGTATGGTTAGTATAGAAAAAAGACTATCTGCAAAATAAAACTTTAATCTACAAATAGTCTCCTTAATATTCTTCTGAATCATTTATTTGACCTTCACCATTACATTATCCAACCAAATTTCCTCCATCTTTAAATGCCCTTAAAGATAGCTCCTCAAGCGTTGCTAAATCTGGATTATAACTAGTTCCACAATAATGGATATTATCCTCTAACTTCCAGCCATATCTCACAAGAACATCAGTTACAAATTTTATCCCTGCTTCTCCTACTTTAGGATCTGGACTTCCTTGGGCAAATACAGTTATTAACTTTTTGTCTGGATGCCTTGGTGTAATAGTTTGTCCATTCATATCAATCATTGGAAAGGTACGATCTAACCAAACTC
The DNA here is from genome assembly GCA_029256485.1 of Clostridiaceae bacterium. The sequence continues at coordinate 178 of JAQSXU010000293.1, read as the reverse complement.
TTGCTTGACCTGTGATTTGATAAAAATAAATTGGAGAACCAAATACAATTGCATCAGCTTCGTTAATAGCTTCATACATTGGTTGTAAATAATCCTTAACAGAACATCCATCATGAGTACGGCAATAATAACAACCTTGACATCCACGAATCCCAGGATCATTTAAATCAAATTCAAT
>JAQSXU010000292.1 GCA_029256485.1 Clostridiaceae bacterium | reverse complement strand
AGATAGGTGCTGGTGTGCCTGCCAGTCTTCAAAACTGTGCTGCCGTGCTAAGACCACGACGGGTGGGTTCGATTCCCACATACTCCCGCCAATTGAATTTAAAGCCTTGAGGTGTTTTTAAAAAAGGTAGTCTGTCTTCAGACTACCTTTTCCATCTAGTTAAACGCCTTTTTTATTATAATTTCTTATCTTTTTTTATATTTGCTATTTTATATTTTAATATGATAAAAGCAAAGATAAAGGTTATTAAATTAGCAATAATAATTGCATTATCTTTTATATATATACCGTAAATTACCCATAGCAGCACACCAATTGTAAATAAAAGATACATAAAAAATGATATGCCTGATGTATCTTTTGTTTTAATTGTTTTTATAGCCTGAGGAACAAATGAAGATGTGGTAAGTATTGCTGCAACCATCCCCAAAATTTTAAAAAACATATTAATATTCACCCCTAACAAATTAAGAAAGTATTTTTAATGTTATATTCTACAATTGTATAGGAATTCCTTTTATTAACTTTTATAAAAAATATTTTAATATTTGAAGGAATATACCTTGCTGTGTAGAATACTGCTTATAAAAGATTGTAATGGGGGAATAAATAATGACAGATAACAATTTGAAAAAAGTTAACCTTTTTGATAAAGTTAAAATAATGTCTCCAAGGAAAAGGCTTATTATTCTTTCAGTGGTGATATTTTTAATAACAGTTGCCTTAGAGGCTTATAGCATTTATAGTAGTAATTGACATAATGGAGATACAAGTAACAACCTATATGTTAACTGAATTCCAATAATTTTAAATTAAAGCATTAAAGGTGTTTCCATAAGGGAAATGCTTTTATTTTTTATAGCTTATAAAAATAAACACAATGATTAACATAAAGTAATGCTTTGTAAATGTTGATTAAAGAAGAATTATTTTTATACGAATATTTAATTGTATGCCATTGATAGAGCTAATGTTTTCTAATGGCGTCACTATAGCTGCATGGAGGTAATAAAATGACCGCATGGCATAATATTACATGGGTTGAAGTATTAAAAAAATTGAATACAGATATAAATAATGGACTAAGTTTAGCACAAGTTGAAGAATACAGGAAGAAAGACGGAAATAACAGCTTAAACAGCCCTAAGGTTAAGAAGCTTATGTGGGTACTTATAGATGAAGTTAAGCAGGTTTGGAGCATTTTAGTTTTCATTACAATAGGGTTGCTTTTTGTTATAGAAACATTTATACCAGCAGAAATTTTAGTTTTTTATTATATTTTTCATTTAGCTGTTACATTATCTTATGCAGCCAGGGAGAATAGAAAACTTCAGGAATTAAATAACTTAAATAAGATAATCACAACAGTTGTTAGAGCAGGACATATAATAAGAATCCCTTGTGAGGAACTGGTTAAAGGCGACATAGTTTTGCTGCAAAGTAATGAAATGGTGCCAGCAGATATCAGAATTCTTGAATGTAACAATTTAAAGGTAAAGGAGTCCTCAATAACTGGTGAAAAAGCAATTGTTGATAAATTTTCTGCCAGAATTGAGGAAGAGGAAATTTCAATTTCTGAAATGGGAAATATTTTGTTTAGGGCATCCACCGTTGTAGAAGGTGATGCTACAGGTGTAGTCATAGCTACTGGAATGGAAACACAAATTGCAAGAATAATATCATATATATATAAAGAGAATATGAGCAGTAATTTTATTAATAAATATTTTAAGAAGACAGTTAATCAATTTACTTTAGTAATAACAATGATGGCATTGGTTTTTACAATTCCATCTTTAATATATACAAATAATCTAAATTCAGCATTAAAATCTTTAGCATTAATTATTATTTTGTGCACCCCATTTTCAAGTAGTTTTATGTTGAATGTAGTATCAGCTTATATCTTAGAAAAATTCAAAAAAAGAGGAGTAATATTAAAAAATCTTTCTATAGTTGAAAATCTGTCTAAAATTGATTTGCTATGTACAGATAAGTATGGCTTTTTTTCTAAGAATGAAATGATAATTGAAAAAATGTACATTCCCAATGAAATAGTAGAACCCAATAATATGGATTTAAATGAGGTAGATGTGGTTGCCTTAAATCGATTGATCAGCATTGGAGTATTATGTAATGATTCTGTTTTTACATCTAAAGGAATTACAAATTATAAAGATGACTCAATTGAAATCTCATTAGTTAAGTATGGGGATAAAATGAATATTAAGAAGAGACAGCTGGAAAGAGAGCAGAGAAGAATTTTTCAAATACCTTTTGATTCTCATAGAAGGATAATGACAACTGTAAATAAATTTGAAAGTAATTTCAGGGCAAATGTTAAAGGGTCAGTGGACTTTTTAATTGATAAATGCACTCAAATTAATAAAAATGGTATAGAAAGAGAAATAACAGAAGAAGATAAAAAGGTAATTAAGGACACAGACATAATTTTCTCAGGTAATAGCTTAAATGTTATTGCTCTGGCTTATAGAAACTTTAATTACGAACCAAGTGAAAAGGAAAATATAGAAAGTAATTTAGTATTTTCGGGATTAATAGCCTTTAACAATCCAATTTGTGAGGATACAGAAGAAAATATTAAAATGTTGAAAATGAATAATATAAGGCCTGTTATTATTACAGATGAAAATAGAGTTACAGCTTTTTATTCAGGAAAGAAAATTGATTTAATAAAATCACAAAATCAAATTTTATCTGGAATTGAAATAGACAATACCTCAGATGAGGAATTTAATAGAATTGCAGATAGAATTAATATTTTTTCAAGAATTAGTCCTATTAATAGGGAAAAGCTTTGTGAATTTTATAGAAATCAAGGAAGAATATTTGCCATGGCAATAGGTAAACTTATAGATTTTACCTCACTGATGATAGCTGATATAGGGATTGGTTATGGTAGCAGCAGTATTCTTAGAAATTTTTCCGATGTATATTTAGAGGAAACAAGTTTAGAAAAAATAATATCAATAATAGAAAGTTCAAAAAAGGTAATTATCAATATAAAAAATATTTTAATTTATCTGTTCAGCTGTGTTATTTTTCAAACAAGTTATTTTATAATAAAGAGCTTTTTAAATTTTGACATATATTTAACCTTCTATGGGATATTATTTGTAAACTTAATTACAATATCAATTTTTTCATTTTTCATTATTTGTAATTTCGAGAAAGTGGAAAATTATCATTTTCAACAGGAGTTTAACAAAGATTTTTTTAAAGAAGGTTTTTGGAAATCATTCTTTAATGGCATAACAGCAGCGATAATATGTACAACCATATTTTTAGGCATATTTGTGATTATAAAATTTTTTGGAATTAACTCAAATATATTGAATTATTATGATTTCATTGGAATAAACTTATTTTGTGCTTTAATGCTTTTAAAGTTGTCCATAAAAACCAGTGATTAAAGCAATATATTATGGATAAACTATAATTATGGAGGTGGGTAAAATAATGTTTGAGGATGTCTTTGAAACAGTTATTAAGGGCAGTAATACAGTATATTTAAACATACCTGATGATAAATACTTTGTTAACTATGACGAAATTAATAATACTGCGGCTGAGGAGATTGCAAATAACTACTTTTATTCAAGAGGAAGGAATGTTATACCTTTTGTTGAAGACATTGATTATGATGCATCAATTCACAATATAAAGATTAATGTTAAGGTTCAACAACAGGATAAAATGGAGAAAGCTTTAAGACAGTGAAAAGACCGTTGGTTTATTATTGTATTGCAATCTTATTAGGATGCCTGTCCTCCTCAATTTTTATAAATAACGTTTTATTAGGTGCAGCATTGGCTGCATCTTTTTTGCTCATTATTTTTATTTATGAAGAAAGAATAAATTTTATTATCATAATAATTTTTTTTATTATTGGTTTCGCCAGCTTTTATAATTATTTTAATATTTCTATAAGTAATAGCGCAGAAATAACTGTTACGGAAAAAGCTTATGGAAAAACAACAGGTGACTTTCGGGGAAGAAAAATAGCTTTAACTGGAAATACAAAGGAATTACAAGCCGGAAATAAAATTATGGTGAGTGGAAAGTTTACTCATAAAATCAATTATTCCTTTGGAGAAATTGGTGAATACAAGCTTAATGATTATAAAACTATAAAAAATACATACTTGTTTTCCTTAAATAAATTTAAAGAAAGCTTATATAGCCATTATAATAACCTGCTGGGAGAAAAATATGCATCTCTCGCAATGTCATTGTGCTTTGGGGAAACAAAATATTTGTCACAAAGTGAAAAACTTGAGTTTCAAAGACTTGGAGTTATTCATGCGGTGAGTGTTTCCGGCATGCATTTATCTTTAATATATTTAGTTCTTGAAAAGATAAGCGGAATTTATATTTCCACTTTTTTATCTGTAATATATGTCATATTTACCGGGTGTAAAGCTTCAGCTATAAGATCTTTCATTATGATACTAATTTTAAAATTTTCAAAAAAAGTTTATAAAAATTATGATTCACTATCCTCTTTATGCATGTCTGCTATACTTATTTTGTTGATAAAGCCATATTATATTTTTGACATTGGATTTATACTTTCTTATTTATCAACATTAGGGATTTTACTTTACTATAAAAAGATAAAAAGGCTATTATATATTTTACCGGAAAAACTAGCAGAATCCTTAAGTTTAACACTTAGTGCACAATTATTTTCATATCCATGTATCGCCTTTACTATAAGAAATTTAGGCATAACATTTATATTAGGTAATATTTTTCTGCTGCCTTTGTATTCCACTGTGGTGGTTTTAGGAAATATAAGTTTACTGTTTTATAATATAAATATTGTATTTAATTTTTTAACATATATTATAAAGTATACATTTCTATGCATAGATGGGGCAGTATATTTTTTAATGAAAACGGGTGCTCCATTAATTAGTTTGGACTTCATTGACGGCATAGGGTTTATTGGCATATATTTATCCTATGTGCTATATAAACATAATTTTCATAAAATCAGATATTTCCCACTAGTGTTGTTATTTACAATACTTATTTATAAATTTCCTCCTGTGCCTTCTGTAGATTTTTATTCGGGAAATGGATATAGCTTGGTTTCTATAACTTATATAAATGAAAGAATTTTAATTTGTAATTATGATGAAACTTTAGGTAAGGAAATAATTGAAATAAAAAATAATATAAAAGCCAATAGGGTTATTACTAATCCAAAGGGAAAAAGGAATTTGTATTTAAATCCCAGCTTGCAGGTTAGCATATCCGATAAATATGTAATGATTAAAAATAACAGCTATTATGATATAATAAAATTGCCATTAGTATATGAGAATAGTATAAAAAGCAAATCTATTCACTACAAATTATTATTTACTAAAGCATATAGAATTTATTAATAGGATGTGGTATTGTGCTGGACTTATTGCAATTTGAATCAGAATTTAAAAAGGGATTAGAAAAGAAGTGCATTGTGTTTTGTGGTCAGGATGAAACTTTAATAAAAGATTATATAAATGAAATTGTAAAGAAAACTATATCAGATGACTTTAAGCAGCTAAATTATATTAAAATTGATGGTACAAATTTTGAAGTTGACGGCCTCATAAATGCATGTGAAACACTACCATTTATGGGTGATAAAAAAGTAGTGGTGTTGTATAGAGCTAATTTTTTATCTGATAATGGGGATAGCAAAAGTAATAAACTTTTTGAAAATATAAATTCATATATAGATAAGATTTCTCCTTATACACTTTTGATTATGTATTATGTTTTTGATAATAAAAGAGAAAAACCATCTAAAAAATTATTTAAACTTGACAGAAAGTCATGTATTGTAAAGGCGGATAAAATAAGAGGTGCTAACCTAGAACAAAAGGTAAAGCAATATTTCGATGATAATAATAAGGAAATAGGGAAAATAGAATTAAGATTATTTTGCAATAAATTGGATAACAACATGGGTATAATTGAAAATGAAGTTGAAAAGCTTTGTTGTTACACGATGAATAAAGACATTACAAAACAAGATATAGAGGATATGTTTCCGCAGAAAAGTGATGAAGATATCTTTGATATGGTAGATTTTTTAGCACAAAAAAAAGCTGACAAAGCTATAAATATAATGAATGAACTCATATATAAGGGTGAGAAGATTCCATATATACTTTATATGGTTGAAAGGCAGTTTAAACTGCTCTTAAATATAATCCTTGGTCTAGAAGCAAAAAAGAATAAAAATACACTTATTAAAGAATTGAAATTAAATCCATATATTTGTGAAAAACTTATATCACAGAGCAAAAGGTTTACTATAAAGCAAATAGAAAATGCGGTAGATTTATGTTTAGATTGTGAAATTAAATTAAAAAGCTCAACAATTAACAGCAAAATATCAATGGAATTATTAATAATAAATATAATAACTGCATAGAATAAAAACTAAAATAAATAACCGGTTTAAAAAACCGGTTTATTTATTATGCAAGAGTTTTGTTTAACTTTGCAACTAATCTTGATTTCGTTCTAGCAGCTTTGTTTTTATGAATTACAGATTTTGCTGCGGCCATATCTAATGCCTTTGCAGTTTTAACATATTCAGCCTTTGCTTCATCAGCATTGCCACTAACTAAAGCAGCTTCAAACTTTTTAATAGTTGTTTTTAATGCTGATTTTACCATTCTGTTTTCAAGAGTCTTTTTCTCGATAACTTTTATTCTTTTTTTAGCTGATTTAATGTTTGCCATTCTTTCACCCCCTTGTATTTTTATAGGGTCCCTGCAGTTTTGGGGAAAATCTGCGTACGAGTCTA
>JAQSXU010000075.1 GCA_029256485.1 Clostridiaceae bacterium | reverse complement strand
GGTTAAGTGATTTATAGGGGTATAAAATATTCATATTTTTGGAGGTTTTAGTATGCAGGAATACGATATAGTTATTATAGGAGGAGGACCAGCAGGTTTAGCTGCTGCCGTCTCCGTTAAAGAAGAGGGAATAGATAATATTCTAATATTAGAAAGGGATAACCAACTGGGTGGAATACTTAACCAGTGCATTCATAATGGTTTCGGACTCCACACCTTTAAGGAAGAACTTACGGGACCAGAATATGCTCAGCGCTTCATTGATAAAGTTGAGGAAATGAAAATACCTTACAAGTTAAATACCATGGTGCTTGACTTAAATAAGGACAAAATCATTACAGCAGTAAATGAAGAAGATGGTATTATTGAAATAAAAGCGAAATCAGTAATATTAGCTATGGGATGCAGAGAAAGACCAAGAGGAGCAATAAATATACCTGGAAGCAGATGCGCAGGTATCTATACAGCTGGAACAGCGCAAAAATTTGTTAATGTAGAAGGTTATATGCCAGGAAAAGAAGTTGTGATATTAGGATCTGGAGATATAGGATTAATTATGGCAAGAAGAATGACATTAGAGGGAGCAAAGGTTAAAGCAGTTGTTGAACTTATGCCATATTCAAGCGGCCTTAAGAGAAATATAGTTCAGTGTCTTGATGATTTTAATATTCCACTATTGTTGTCCCATACAGTTATAGATATAAAGGGTAAAGACAGACTTGAGGGAGTAACCATTGCCAAAATAGGTGAGGATAGAAAGACTGTTAAAGGAACAGAGCAATATATACCATGTGATACATTACTTCTTTCAGTTGGACTTCTTCCGGAAAACGAACTTTCAAGGAAGGCTGAAGTAAAACTTTCCAAGATTACCGGTGGGGCTGAAGTAGATGAAAGTCTGCAGACAAGTGTTGAAGGCATATTCGCCTGCGGAAATGTGCTTCATGTCCATGATTTGGTGGATAATGTAACAACTGAAAGTGTTAACGCAGGTAAAAGTGCGGTTGAATATGTAAGAGGAAAGAGCTTTAAAGGAGATAAAATTGAAGTTATAGCAACAGATGGAGTTAGGTACACAGTACCAAAATATATAAATGTAAATAATGTAAACAAAGTTTTAGATGTAAGATTCAGGGTAGGAAACGTGTACAAGGATAGTTATATATCTGTATATTTTGATGGCACACGTGAAATGCATATAAAAAAGAGAATACTCACTCCTGGAGAAATGGAAACAGTTAAATTAACAAAGGCTCTTTTTGAAAAATATCCAAATTGTAAAAGGATAACTATTAAAGTAGAGGGGGAGTAGTCAGATGAGTAAGAGAGAACTTACATGTATTGGGTGTCCTATGGGATGCATTCTTGAAGTGGAGCTTGATGGCACTGAAGTGGTAAAAGTAACTGGTAACACATGTCCTAGAGGAAAAGACTATGGTATAAAAGAATGTACAAATCCAACAAGGATTGTAACCTCTTCCGTCACTGTTGAAAATGGAGAGGAAACCGTTGTGCCAGTTAAAACAGAAAGAGATATTCCCAAGGAAAAAGTATATGATGTAATAAAATTATTAAAGGATGTGGCCATTAAAGCACCAGTTAATATTGGAGATGTAGTGCTGGAGAATATATTCAATACCGGTGTGAATATAATTGCTACTAAAAAGATTGAAGAAATAAATTAATATGAAAAGCCCTTTCTTTTTAAAAGAAGGGGCCTTTTTAAAACAATTTTTTAAAGCAATCCTTACATATAAGCATTGTGCCGGAGTTTGCAGAAATACAAAAATCATTTGTTACTGTTTTACCACAAAACTGGCATTTTAAATAAGTTTTATTTGTACTTTTAGATAAAGCTTTGTGTTCAAATGCAGTGGAAATTGGGCTTTTCCTATTTGGAGGCTCAGAGTAATTTACAGGAATATCATCAGTGCACTTTTTTTCAATAGAGTAATTCATTGAGTAAGAACTTTCAGCAAAAAGTTCCAGTTCAAATCGAGGATTTTCCTTATCATAAAACTCCTCGATAATCAATCTTCTCACTTGAGCATCATTTACTATTAATCCGCTTTTTTCAATGCCATCAAAAATACTTTTAGTTATATTGTTGGTATCGGGATGCCTTTTTTCACTTTTATAATAAACTTTCAATATAGCAATTAACGATTCCCTTAATGTTAACCCCGGATTTTGAACCCTTGACTCATAAGCTATTTCTTCTTCATAGAGTGCATATCTATCATGGTATTTCCCAGAATTATAGGGAAGAATAGCTCTGCCCTGTATATTAAAAAGCTTAAAGTTAGATTTTGAAATAGGAGAACCCTTAACGATTACCTTGGCGTATTTATATTCCATAGCTTGCTCCTTATTTTTGTAGTGTAAAAGATATCTAAATTTATTATAACACAATTAAAAAGTTGAAAGTTGATTATAATTATTACTTAAAGTATAATTATTTTTGAACAAAGGAACAATTAGGTAATAGATTTTTAATGAATGTAATGGTGAGGTATAATGAGGTATAAAATGAAAGAGGGACTAAAAGTTTTGGCAATAGAAAGCAGCTGCGATGAGACTTCAGCTGCAGTGGTTATAAATGGAAGAGATGTATTATCAAATGTAATAGCTTCACAAATTGATATACATACTAAATTTGGAGGGGTAGTTCCCGAAGTTGCGTCGAGAAAACATATAGAGGCAATTAGCATAGTTGTTCAAGAAGCATTAGACAAAGCAAATGTTAAATTAAATGACATTGATGCTATCGGAGTTACATATGGCCCTGGGCTTGTAGGAGCCTTACTGGTTGGAGTACAGTATGCTAAAGGGCTTTCTTTTGCCTTGAATAAACCTTTAATTGGTGTCAATCATATTGAGGGTCATATAAGTGCAAATTTTATTCAGTATAAAGAGCTTGAACCGCCTTTTGTATGCCTTGTGGTTTCAGGCGGACACACCTTTATTGTTTATATGAAGGATTTTGGAGATTTTGAAATAATGGGTCAAACAAGAGATGATGCAGCTGGTGAAGCTTATGATAAAGTAGCAAGAGCTATTGGATTAGGATATCCTGGAGGACCTAAAATTGACAAAATTGCTAAGGAGGGAAATCCTGATGCAATCAAATTCCCTAGAGCTAATTTCCATGATGACAGGTGCCTTGACTTTTCATTTAGCGGAGTAAAGTCTGCAGTGTTAAATTATTTAAATAAAATGGAAATGAAAAAACTGGAGATTAATAAGGCAGATGTAGCTGCTTCTTTTCAAAAATCAGTAGTAAATTTTTTAGTTGATAATGCTATGGATGCCTGCAGTTTAAAAAATGTAAATAAAATTGCTGTAGCAGGCGGAGTTGCATCAAATTCCTGTTTGAGGGAAACTTTGATAAATACAGGTAAGGCAAAGGGCATACAGGTGCTTTTCCCGGAGCCCATATTGTGTACTGACAATGCAGCTATGATTGGAAGCGCTGCATATTTTGAATATATAAAAGGAAGAAAAGCTAATTTGGATTTAAATGCTGTGCCAAATCTAAAATTAGGCCAGCGCTAACGGTATTAAAAAATAAAATACTAAGGAGATGTTCCAGTATGACTAAAAAAATAGGTTTTATAGGATGTGGGAATATGGCTCAGGCAATAATGGCAGGAATTATTGCCTCTAAGCTTATTTCAGCAGAAAATGTTATGGCTAGTAATAGAAGTAAGAAAAAGTTGGATGTTTTTGCGGAAAAGTTTAACATAAAAAAGGGTGAGAATAATACAGATGTTGCCAAATTTGGTGATATTGTTTTTTTAGCAGTAAAGCCAGATAAATTTAATGATATAATTGATGAAATAAAAGAATCAATAAATGAAGAAAAGATAATAGTTAGTATTGCAGGAGGAATTACCATTGATTATCTACAAAAAAAGTTAGGCAAAAATAAAAAAATTGTAAGAGTAATGCCAAATACTCCAGCTGTGGTTATGGAAGCTATGACTGCAGTAAGCTTTAATTCAAATTTAGGTGATGAAGAAAAAAAAGAAATAACTGAAATATTTCAAAGTTTTGGAAAGGCAGAAGTCATTGAAGAAAAACTAATGGATGCTATTCCAGGAATAAGCGGGTCTTCACCTGCATATGTTTATATGTTTATTGAAGCATTGGCTGATGGAGGAGTTTTAACAGGGATACCAAGAGACAAAGCATATAAATTTGCTGCACAAGCTGTTTTAGGAGCAGCAAAGATGGTGCTAGAAACTGGTGAACATCCTGGTAAATTAAAAGATAATGTTTGCTCACCTAGTGGGACAACCATTGAATCTGTATATTCCTTAGAAAAGAATAACTTCAGAGGAGCAGTAATTGAAGCAGTACAAAAATGCTATGAAAAAACAACTGCTATGTCAGAAGCAAATAAATAATATGATAAATTCCATTATATATTGCTGTGTATAATGGAATTTTATTTTTGCAATTTTTTATTGTTTTTAGGGAAAGCTAATTATATAATTTAAAATATACAATTGGAATATAATGCTATATAAACTTATAAGTTTGTATTTATCCAATTTTGAGAGGAGAGAAATTATGGAGTTAGAATTAAATCACATATATTCACAATTTAAATTGGCAAAGGAAAAAGATTTACCAGAGCTGAAATCAAAAGGCAAAATATTTATACACGAAAAGAGCGGGGCAAAATTAATATATTTAGAAAATGACGATGACAATAAAGTATTTTCTATTGCATTTAGGACTCCTCCAAAGGACAGCACGGGTGTGGCTCATATACTTGAGCATTCAGTACTTTGCGGATCCAGGAAGTTCCCAGTAAAAGAGCCATTTGTTGAATTAATTAAAGGATCTTTAAATACATTTCTAAATGCATTTACATTTCCTGATAAAACCATGTATCCTGTAGCCAGCAGGAATAGTAAGGATTTTAATAACCTTATGAATGTATATTTGGATGCAGTATTTTATCCTAATATATACAAATACCCAGAAATAATGATGCAGGAAGGCTGGCACTACGAGTTAGACAATGCACAAGGAGAACTTACCTATAAAGGAGTAGTTTACAATGAAATGAAGGGTGCATTTGCATCTCCAGAATCTATACTTTTTAGGAAGATTCAACAATCACTGTTTCCAAATACACCGTATGGTGTAGAATCTGGTGGAGATCCTGACGTTATTCCGGAGTTAACTCAACAGGGATTTTTAGACTTCCATAAAAAATATTATCATCCATCTAACTCATTCATAATATTATATGGAAAAATGGATATATTAGAAAAGCTGAAATTCATTGATGAAAATTATTTGAAGGATTTTGATAAAATAGAGGTAGATTCTAAAATACCATATGAAAAAGCGTTTACTAAACAAAATAGAATTAAAGTAAGTTATCCTATTTCAAGCTCGGAAAAAGAAATTGATAAAACCTATTTAAGCTTAAATTACGTAATAGGAAAAGAAACTAATCCAGAATTGGAATTGGCATTTGATATATTAGAATATATATTACTGGAGACACCATCATCTCCGCTTAAAAAAGCTCTTATTAAAGAAAATTTAGGTAAGGATGTTTTTGGATCTTACGAAAGTGATATACTTCAGCCATTCTTTAGTATAGTTGTTAAAAACTCCAACGAAAGTGAAGAAGAGAGATTCAAAAAAGTTGTAAAAGATACATTAAATAATTTAGTAAAGAGTGGAATAGATAAAAAATTAATTGAATCAGCTATAAATGTAAAAGAGTTTCAACTTAGAGAAGCAGATTTTAACAGCTTTCCAAAGGGATTGGTATATAGTATGAAATGCCTTGGCAGCTGGTTATATGATGAAGATCCATTTATTAACCTTCAGTATGAGGAGCACTTAAAGAATATAAAACAAAGTTTAAACACCGATTATTTTGAAAAAATAATTGAAAAATATATATTGAATAATAACCATAGTTCTGTGGTAATTATTAAACCAGAAAAAGGGCTTGCAGAAAATAAAACACAACAGCTTAAGGAAAAATTGGAGAAGTACAAAAATACTTTGTCACAAAAACAAATTGAAGAATTAATAAGTCAGACTAAAAGTTTAAAGGCAAGACAGAGTGAGAAAGATACTGCTGAGGAATTAGAAAAAATACCTTTACTGTCTATTGAAGATATAGATAAAAATACTGAACAATTGCATTTAATTGAAAATCGCAAAGATGATATAAAAATATTAGAGCATGATGTTTTTACTAATAAGATTATCTATAATACTTTATATTTTAAAAGTTCCACTGTTGAGGAAAGTTTAATCCCGTATATTGCACTGCTGTCTGGAATTTTAGGGAAGGTAAGTACTGATAAATATAATTACGAGGATTTGTCTAATGAAATAAATATCGCTACAGGCGGAATTAGATTTAATGCTGAGGTATTTTCAGAAAGTACTAAAGATGAAGTATTTTATCCATACTTTACAGTTAAAATGAAATATTTAGAAGATAAATTAGAGAAAGCTCTAGAACTGGTTAGTGAGATAATCAAAAACAGTAAATTTGATGATGAACAAAGACTTAAAGAAATCATTGAAGAAATTAAGTCAAGACTAGAGATGATCATATTTGACAGAGGACATATTGTTGTGGCCAGCAGAGTAACAGCTTATTGCTCTCAGGTAGGAAGATATAATGAATACTTAACAGGTGTTTCATTTTATAAATTTATTTCAGATATAGCAGCCAATTTTCATGACAATTTCGAAGCATTAAAGGATAATCTTTATAAGGTATCAAATTGTATTTTCAACAAGAACAATTTAATGGTAAGTATAACAGCAGAAAGGCCACTCATCACAAAAGCTGAAAATAGTATTAATTTAATTTATAAGGATTTAAATTTTGATAAACTTACAGATAATAAATATGAATTTCAGTTAAAAGCTTATAATGAAGGATTAATGACATCAAGTAAGGTTCAATATGTGGCAAAGGCCAGCAACTTTTCAAAATTTGGAGTGGACTATTCTGGAAGTATGCAGGTGCTGAGAGCCATAGTTAATTATGATTACCTGTGGAATAAAGTAAGGGTTCAAGGCGGAGCATATGGATGCTTTAGCGGGTTTAAAAGAAATGGCAATGTGTTTGTAACTTCCTATAGAGATCCAAACTTAAATACCACATTAGACGTGTATAATCACATCTATGATTACTTACAGAATTTTAAGGCTAATAATAGAGAAATGACTAAATATATAATTGGAACAATTTCAGACTTTGATATGCCGCTGTCCCCGCAAATGAAGGGTGAAAGAGCAGATGAATATTATATCAGGCATATTTCATTTGAAGACCTTCAAAAGGAGAGAAATGAAGTTCTGGAAACAACCGAGGATAAAATTAAAGGTTTTGCCTCATTAATGGAAAAACTTATGAAAGAAAACAACATATGTGTACTTGGAAATGAAGATAAGATTAAGGAAAATGAAAAACTATTCAGTAAGTTAATAACTCTATTTGAATAAAAAAAATGGTGGCATGCCACCATTTTTTTTATAAAGGTAAATTATGCTACTTCTTTATTTACAATATCTTTTGGAGCTTTATATTCTTTAATCCAAACCTTAATACTTTCAAAAACTATTACTACTAACATTACTACCAATATTGCTGAAAGTGCAGCTAATAAGTTTTTGCCAGTAGGAAGATAATAAACAAATATATTTGTCAAAGCAGCGTCCAAAGTTGTAATGCCTATAAATGTCATTGGAATAATGGCGATTGGTGCATATTTTCGTTTTCCCATCTTCATTATTACTGTAGCACCTATTGCCAGGGATATAGTTGCTAATATTTGGTTTGCGGTACCAAATAATGGCCAAATGGTTGATATATTTCCTGTATACAGCAAGTATCCCCATGTAGCAGACATCAAAGCAGAGAAAAACAATATGTTGAACCAGGAATCCTTTTTTGCAAAGGGCTTATATACTTGTCCCAATAAATCCTGTAATAAGTATCTTCCTATTCTTGTACCAGCATCAATAGTAGTTAATATAAATAATGCTTCAAACATTATACAAAAATGGTACCAGTATGACATTAAGTGTGACATCCCTGGAATTTTATAAAATACATAAGACATTCCAACTGCCAGGGAAACAGATCCACCAGGTCTTCCGGCTAAATTTTCACCAACTAGTTTTGATAACATTGGCAATTCCTTTGGAAACATACCTAGTTTGGCAAATACTGCAGGTGCTGAATTTATAGCAAAGTAATCTGCAGTTGGAAGACAAGTTGCAGCAATAAGAGCCATTATTGCAATAAATGCTTCTATTAACATTGCACCATATCCAATAGGAAGTATATCCTTTTCATTACTTATAAGCTTAGGGGTTGTCCCTGAACTTATCAAAGCATGGAAACCAGACAGAGCTCCACAGGCTATAGTTATAAACAAGAAGGGGAATACCTTACCTGGTATTATAGGTCCTCCGCCATTTACAAATTGAGTTACAGCAGGCATCTGGATTACTGGCCTTACTAATATTATACCTACAACTAGTGCACCAATAACGCCTAGCTTCATATAAGTGCTTAGATAATCTCTTGGTAAAAGTAATAACCAAACAGGCAGTGCAGCTGCACAAAAACCGTAAAATGCCAATATGAGAGATATTTGTTTTGCGTTGAAAGTAAAGTAAGGTGCCAATGCAGAATTTTGAACATATGGGCCAGCTATAACGCCAACCAGAATAAGTGTCATTCCAAGCACTGTAGCTTCTGCAATTTTACCAGGTCTTAAAAACTTTAAATATATACCAACTATCATACCAACAGGAATTGTAAAACCAACAGTAAATGTGCCCCATGGACTGTTATATAAAGAGTTAACAATTGGAATACCAAGTCCAGCCATGGTTATTATTAAAATAAATAATACTGAAATTGAGGTTATAAAACCCATTCTGGTTCCTAAATATATTTTTGCAATTTCAGCAATGGATTTTCCTTCATGTCTTACAGATGCAAGTAAAACTACCATATCATGTACTCCGCCTGCAACTACAGCACCAATTAATATCCAGAGAGTTCCAGGTAAAAATCCGAATTGAGCTGCTAATACTGGTCCTATTAATGGACCTGCACCAGCAATTGCAGCAAAATGATGTCCTAATAGAACCCATTTATTTGTTGGAACAAAGTCTCGACCATCATTCAATTCCTTTGATGGCACTTTATTACCCTCATCAAGAACTAAAACCTTTGCTGCAATAAAAGAACCATAAAGCCTGTACGCAATTATCAAGACCAAAGCAGCAATAATAACTAATACAATAGAATTCATAATTTCTCCTCCTTAATTTTAAAAAATCGTTTACATTAAAGCAAATATTGAATAATTACAGATTTAGAATATATAATTTAATAAAATAAATAAACAATTTTCAGACAAATTGACAAATTATCGTGGTAAAGTGTAAAAAAACATTGTTTTTAGGTTTTCTAAATATTCTCTTAAATTCAATTAATTAAATTTGTAGAACAAATAAAAATAAGATATAATTTTGTCAAAGAATAAACTTTTAATAAGGTGATAATATGTTATATGTTCAGTTGTTAGAACGAATGTCTGTGATTGCGCTGGCAGCATATGTGTTCAGTAGAACTAATATGTTCAGAAATCTTATAAAGGATGAGTTGAGTTTTACTGATAAGTTCATAATGATTATTTTTTTCTCCATATTATCAATTTTGGGGAATTATCTTGGTATTGATGTAGGAATGCATGCACTTGCCAATACTAGACCTATTGGAGCTATTGTTGGGGGGTACATGGCTGGACCATTGGTTGGAATGCTTATAGGGGCTATTGCAGGAATGCACAGGTATTCAATGGGTGGTTTTACAGCTTTAGCTTGTGCTGTTTCAACAATTGCAGAAGGACTCATTGGTGGTATCATAGGAAAATATTTTAAAAAATCTCAGTTTAATATACTTTACAGCATTTTGGCGGGTGTTATTGCTGAAATGGCTCAGATGATAATTATATTAATATTATCAAAACCTTTTAAAGATGCTGTTATGCTTGAAAAAATTATTGCATTACCAATGATATTAATAAATGCTGTTGGAGTAGTTATATTCATAAATATTATTAAGGATATGCGAAATGAGTATGCTAAAATAACTGCAATACAGTCTCAAAAGGCATTAAATATTGCAAAAAGAACAATTTCTTATATGAGGAAAGGACTGAATAAAAGCACAGCTGAAAATATTGCAAAAATAATATATGAAATTTCAGGAATTAAAGGAGTCTTCATATGTAGTAGGGACAAGTTACTCACTTATTATGGTGATGAATTCCCGGAAAATGAAATCAATAAAATATTTTATGAATATTTAAAAGATCCTCACTGTGCTGTTGTAAGCTTTAATAGGGGAAAAAGTTCTAATTATTTTCTGCTTGATCCAATATTTATTAACGGAACAGAACTTGAAGGAACAATAGGCTTAAAATTAAATTCAAAGAAAGATATAGATGAATATTTCTTTCAATTTAGTCAGGAACTAAGCTCCTTACTATCTACTCAAATTGAGTTATATAAGTTAAATAAATTTGCTCAAGAAGCATCAGTAGCAGAAATAAAGGCATTACGAGCTCAAATTCATCCTCATTTTCTTTTCAATTCATTGACAACTATTGCATCATTATGCAGAACTGATGCGTTAAAGGCAAGAAAACTTATAATTGATCTATCTAATTATTTTAGAATTACTCTTAAAAGAGAAGAGGATTATGCTCCGCTAAAAGAAGAAATTGAATTTATATGTTCATATTTATCTATTGAAAAAGCAAGGTTTGGAGATAGACTTAAAGTAAACATTAATATTCCAGAATATATGCTGGATTATAATATACCTGTTTTTATTATTCAGCCTATAATAGAAAATTCAATTAAACATGGAATTCTAAACAAGCCTAATGGCGGTGTAATTAATTTAACTGCAGAATTAGAAGGAGATACAATTGTTTATTCAATAGAGGATACTGGAGTAGGAATGAGTGAAGAAAGGTTGGATGAAATAAAAACTAACTGGCCGGGTATTGGACTGAGAAATGTAAATGAAAGATTAAAACTTTTATTTGGGCAGAACAGCTGTTTACAAATAGACAGCAAACTAGGGATCGGAACAAAGGTTAGATTTACAATACCTAAGGGGGTAGAAGTAATTGAATAATCTACGATGTGTTATTGTTGAAGATGAAATCCATATAGCAGAGGAGTTAATTTTTTTATTATCAAAATATGACTTTATTAAGATTAAAGCTAGGGCAAGTAATGGAGAAGAAGGATTAAAAATAATAAAGGAAGTAAAACCAGATATAGTTTTTTTGGATATAAATATGCCAGGGATGAACGGACTTGATTTAGCTAATATCATTAGAAAAAATAATATTGAAACTGTTATAATATTCGTTACTGCATATGAAAATTACGCTCTTAAAGCATTTGAGATAGAAGCGCTAGATTATGTATTAAAACCATTTGATGAGGACAGACTTGAAAATACTATAAAGCGTATAAAGACACATTTTAAATTAAATGGCAAAAAAGACAACAATATTGATGATAAAATTCAGGAGATATTAGAAAAGTTGGGGAAAGAGGAAAAAAGACTTAAAAAATTACCATGTGAACACTATGGAAAAATTATTTTTGTAAGGATAGATGATATTTGTTTTTGCTATACTGAAAATGATAAAACTTATGTAAAATCAAAGGATAAAGAATACGTAACCATTTATAACCTCAGCGAGATTGAAGAGAAAACCAAATTAATCAGGGTTCATAGAAGTTTTGTAATTAATAAGGATAATATCAAGGAATTTTATGCATTATTTAATTACTCCTATAAGGTTGTAATGAATGATTCAAATAATACAGAAATTCCGGTGAGCAGAAATAAAATTAAGGAACTGAAAACAATTCTGGGACTATAGAAAAATGGTGGCATGGGCCACCATTTTTAAATAACAAATAATATATAACAGATAATAAATTTTGAATAAGTTTAATCTTTAGGATGAAAGTTTTTCCCATTGATCATATAGTGAAGCAACTTCATCCTGAAGTTTAATAATTTGCTTATTAACTGACTCACTTTTTTCAAAATCTGAGTATACTTCCTCAAGGCATAATTGATTTTGAAGCTCCATAATCTGATTTTCCTTATTGGAAATAGCTTCTTCAACATCCTTTATCTGTTGTTTGTGTAATTTTTCAAGCTGTTCCTGTTCTCTTTTTTTTCTTTTTTCAGCATGTATTTGTGTCTTGCTTTTACCTTCCTGCTCCTCAATTTGCTGAAATCTTAAAGGATTTGTCTTCTTTTCAATATAATATGAATAGTTTCCTAAATACTCTTTTACACCATCTTCTTTTAATTCATAAATTTTAGATACAACTTTGTTTAGAAAGTATCTATCATGAGATATTACTAACACTGTACCATCATAAGATAGTAAGGCATCTTCAAGAGCTTCCCTGGATGGTATATCCAAATGGTTTGTTGGTTCATCTAAAAGTAAAAAATTTGATTTTGACAGCATTAATTTTAATAAATTTATTCGGCATTTTTCACCGCCGCTAAGATCTTTTACGTTTTTAAATACATCATCTCCCAAAAATAAGAAAGCTGCTAGAGAAGATCTTATTTGAGTTACAGTCATATCCGGGAAATCATCCCATACCTCATCCAAAATATTTTTATCTAGATGAAGATTTGACTGCTCCTGATCGTAATAACCAACAAAAACATTTTTGCCTAAATATACAGTGCCGCTGTCAGAACTTATATTATCAAGTATTATTTTAAATAATGTGGTTTTACCTCTGCCATTAGCTCCAATTAAGGCAACTTTATCACTTCTTTTTAAATCAAAGTCAAGATTTTTAAAAAGCAGTTTTTCACCAAAAGACTTACTTAAGTTTTCAATGTGAAGTACATCGTTTCCGCTTTTAATCATTGTTTCAAATGAAATTTTAGAAGCTGAGGGATCTTTATCCGGTGCCTGCAGTCTTTCAACTTTATCTAAAGCCTTTTGTCTGCTTTCAGCAGCTTTTATACTTTTTTCCCTATTAAAGGATCTATATCTTTCAATGATTTCTTCCTGCCTCTTTAATTCTTTTTGCTGAAGTTCAAATGCTTTCATTTGAACTTCATAATTTTTATTTTTCTCCAATATACAGTTGGAATAATTTCCATTATAACAATTTACATGACCATTAATTAGCTCAAAGGTTCTGCTTGTAATTGAATCGAGAAAAAATCTATCGTGAGATATTATTATTACAGTGCCTTTATATGCTTTCAAATATTCTTCCAGCCACTCAATAGCATCTAAATCTAAATGATTTGTAGGTTCATCTAAAAGAAGTATATCTGGCTTTATTAAAAGCAGCTTACATAAGGCTACTCTTGTTTTTTGACCTCCGCTAAGTATGCTGATGGATTTACTAAAATCCTCTTCTGTAAAGCCTAATCCACTAAGAACTCTGTTAATATCACCCTTATATGTATAACCGCCTCTATTGTCATATACTTCAAATAATGTAGTATATTCTTTAATTATTTTGTTGTGATATTCTTCTTTAGATGAGTCATAAGGTTCATTCATTTTTTGCTCTAATCTTTTAATCTTATTTTCAAGTTGAATTAGATCACTAAAAACTGTGAGCAATTCATCATATATGGTATTTGCTGTTTCTAAAGAAAGATGTTGTGCTAAGTATCCTATTGTTTTAGATTTATCTATAAAAAGGTCACCATTATCCTGTTCTAAATTACCAGTTAAAATTTTAAATAATGTTGATTTACCAGCTCCATTTGGACCAATTAAACCTATTTTTTCACCTTCATTTATATTAAAAGTAACTTTATCTAAAACTACATCTATTCCATAGCTTTTATTTAAGTCCTTACTGCTTAAAACTATCATTACATTTCACCTGCCTCACAATAATTATACTAAAGATACTTATGAAATTAAAATATATTTTTATTAATTTTTGGCTATAATGAATATGTAAGGTTATTGGCATACAGTAAAATGATATATTTGTATGGTAATGTAAATGGTATAAATTATAAATTATTGACACCTTGCTTAAATAGGAATACTATAATTATTATGTAAAGTAAAAAATATGCTATAATTAGTATAAATATAGTTTAAATTAATGTGTGGATATGAGGTGCAATATGGATAAGAAAAAAAATATTTCTATGGCGGTGATTAAAAGATTACCAAAATACCATAGATATTTAGGTGAACTTCTGCAAAATGATGTAGATAGAATATCATCTAAAGAATTAAGTGAGAAAATAGGTTTTACAGCTTCCCAAATTAGGCAGGACTTGAATAATTTTGGGGACTTTGGACAGCAGGGTTATGGCTATAATGTTAAGGAATTACATAATCAAATTAGTAATATTTTAGGCCTTACAAGAGAGTATAAAACCATAATAGTAGGTGCCGGAAATATTGGTCAGGCTTTAGCAAATTATTCTGATTTTCAGAAACTGGGATTTAAAATTTTATCAATATTTGATATAAACCCAAAACTTATTGGTTTGAAAATCAGAGATGTTGAGATTATGGATATTGACTACTTGGAGGAATTTGCCGAAAAAAATAAATTAGACATTGGTATAATTTGTGTTCCAAGAAACAATGCACAAAAGGTCTGTGATATACTGGTTAAGTCTGGAGTAAGGGCAATATGGAATTTTGCTCCAATTGATTTGGTTGTTCCTGAAGAAATTAAAGTTGAGGATGTTCACTTGAGTGATAGTTTATTGACTTTAACTTGTCTATTAAATGACATATAACGTTAAATTTTATCTAAAAATGTCGATATATGGCCAAATGTTAATTATAAAAATATCAAAAAAAATTGGACATTTATATAAGTTTTTTATTGTAATATAAGGTTTTACAGTATATAATAATAATTAGAGGCGTTGGGCTTCTAATTATTTTTATATAACCTTGTTATATTATTAACAATTTAACGTTATATATTTAACAAGATTAGAGTATTTTCGAGGAGGCTTATTTATGGAATTTAATAATGTAATTCTTGAAAAATGTGGCAAAACTGCAGTGGTTAAAATTAATCGACCTAAAGCATTAAACGCATTAAACACAGAAACCTTAAAAGAGTTAGACATTGTTATAACAGAATTAGAGCATGACAAAAATATATTTGCAGTTATTTTAACTGGTGAAGGCGAAAAAGCATTTGTTGCTGGAGCTGACATAACTGAAATGAAGGGCTTATCCACTATTGAGGGAAGAAATTTTGGAATATTGGGTAACAAGGTATTTAGAAGACTAGAAAATTTGGACAAACCTGTTATTGCAGCTGTTAATGGCTTCGCACTAGGTGGGGGTTGTGAATTAGCCATGAGCTGTGATATAAGAATTGCTTCAACTAAGGCAAAATTTGGTCAGCCAGAAGTAGGCCTTGGCATAACACCTGGATTTGGGGGAACTCAAAGATTAGCAAGATTGGTAGGCCTTGGAGCTGCAAAGGAACTTATTTATACAGCAAAAGTTATAAAAGCCGATGAAGCATATAGAATAGGTTTAGTTAATAAAGTAGTAGAACCTGAAAAATTATTGGATGAAGCTAAAGAACTTGCAGATACTATTACTGCTCAGGCTCCAGTAGCAGTAAAATTATGTAAGTCTGCAATAAATAGAGGAATTCAATGTGATATAGATACAGCATTAGCTTATGAATCAGAAGTATTTGGAGAATGTTTTTCAACAGAAGATCAAAAGGAAGGCATGAATGCTTTTGTAGAGAGAAGAGAAAAAAGTTTTAATAATAGATAGGAGGCTAAAATATAATGGATTTTCAATTGACTAGAGAACAAGAATTTGTACAGAAGATGGTAAGGGAATTTGCGGAAAATGAAGTTAAGCCAATAGCAGCAGAAATTGATGTTACAGAAAGATTCCCTAAAGAAACAGTAGAAAAGATGGCTAAATACGGTATGATGGGAATACCATTTTCAAAAGAGTACGGCGGAGCAGGCGGAGATACCCTGTCATACATATTGGCAGTTGAAGAATTGTCAAAGGTATGCGGCACAACAGGAGTTATATTATCAGCCCACACATCACTATGTGCATCACTGCTTGATAAATATGGTACAGAAGCACAAAAGCAGAAGTATTTAATTCCACTGGCAAAGGGAGAAAAATTAGGAGCATTTGGATTGACAGAGCCTAATGCTGGAACAGATGCAGCTGGACAGCAGAGTCTTGCTGTATTAAATGGTGACCATTATGTATTGAATGGTTCAAAAATATTTATAACAAACGGTGGAGTTGCTGATACATTTGTTGTATTTGCAATGACAGACAGAAGTAAAGGTGTTAAGGGAATATCCGGATTTATACTTGAAAAGGGAATGAAAGGTTTTTCAATAGGTAAGGTTGAAGATAAATTAGGAATAAGAGCATCTTCTACTACAGAACTTATTTTTGAAGACGTAGAAGTTCCTGTAGAAAACCTTGTTGGAAAAGAAGGAAAGGGATTTGGTATAGCAATGTCTACTCTTGATGGAGGAAGAATTGGTATAGCAGCTCAGGCATTG
>JAQSXU010000291.1 GCA_029256485.1 Clostridiaceae bacterium | reverse complement strand
TCTAAAAAAAATATATCTCGAACACTTGATTTAATGGAATTTACTCTTCATAGTGGAATTAAAAATTACGGTGGAATTTAACTTTTCACTCAACGTTTTTTTATTTCATTCATCTATTCTTATCTTGCTTCATTTTTTATATTAATAATACCACCCATAACCTGAGCGGCATTGTTGTGTAAGTTAATATATTCCTGTATAAGGAACTTTTTTCAGTTTTCTTAAGTTATACCAGCACTAATGAACCTGCTTACTATAACAAAATTCCATAAAAAACATAAGAATCATATGAAAAATTACACTATATTTCTATTATCTATTTCAGAATCCATATACTCCATATTTTTATTGCTCTTTCGATAACGCACTGGGTATGGCGTTGAGAACCGCCATTTCCTCCCTATCAAGCATATCAACATTATATACATTACATACTTGTGCCAGATGGACAATTTTATCACTGATTCTTCCTGCAATAAACAATTGATTTTTATTCATGCATTTAAAAACACTATGTATCAATATTTTTTCACTATGAAATGGCGTATTTATGTATTCATTATCATTTGAACATGGTATTGGGCCGATTACTACATCCGATCCGTTGACAGCCTCCTCCAAAGTATTACTCTGCTTGATTGTGATATCAAAGCTCGCCTTATCGAATCCATATATATTAACTGAATTTCCTTCTGCTGCAATAAATTCAGCCAACTTTACGCTTCTCAGATCTCCGCCGATAATACTAAATTTCTTTTTTTCAACCACTAATAGACCCTCCCGTTCCTCGGACTGTATATAAACTAATTATGACGACTAGTATATTTTATGTAATGGACAAATACCTAGTGCCTGTACATTAATTTGAACCTCAAAATATATTTGGGGTCCCACAAAAAAACCAGCGGATTATTTATTTTAATCTACTGGCATTTTTGAACTTAATATTTAATTTGGGTTTATAATCAAACCATTACATCACCATTTTCAACTAGGCTTTTAAGTACCTCCAAAATCTTTTTTTGTTCCTTTGACACCTCTATTGAAATTATCTCCTCCATACCTGAAATCTCTTCAATTAAAATACAGGCCTGTCTTTCCGAGATATGCTTTAAAACTTTTTCCTGTATTATTCCACTTGAACCGTATATGGCATAAGCCAGTGTCATTATGTCTATCTCACGGAGAAGACGTGCAAGTGACCTGTTATTCATTTTTGAAAGTGGTTCTTCCAGTAAACTGCATTCTTTTGATATGACTTTTTTGCTGGCAGTCAATGCGATGAATTTTTCTATGGTTTTACTTTTTGAATCACTGTCAAATTCGAAGTAGCTTTCCGACTCTTTTATGAAATCATCTCCCAGATATGAAATCAGCAAATCCCTGATCATATAGGAAGTCAAACCTTTTTGTATTGCAATGACACCCTCTGTTATCAATAATCTCATCATTAGTTCATATCCAGTATTTCCTCCGAAAAAAGCAAGGTTAAGAAGTTGTTGTCTGAGGATTTCAGGTTCTGTACCATCGATAATCATTTCTAATGCTTTTCTGAAAAATTGATGTTCAAGCTTATCAAGTTTATCTTCCAGTGCAAAAATTCCACTTTTTCTGGCTATGTTTGCTAAATTAAGAAGCTCTTTAATTGTCGGAAGAAGTTTATATTTTTCTTCATAACTGCAAACAGCCTCTTTGTAAAATTTAAGAGTATTCATATTAAAATCGGTCATCTCCTTTTGATCATTTAAAATAGACTTATTATGATTTTTTTTATAATAACCCGGGGATACGCCATAATACCTCTGAAATGCACGACAAAAGCCATCTTGCGATTCAAAGCAGTATTTAATTGCAAGATGGCAAATATTACAGCCTTCATTTATTAATTCTCCGGCAGCTGCCCTAAGTCTCTGACGTCTTACATATTCCATAATGGTCTCACCTGCTGCTTTTCTAAAATAACGGCTGAAGTAATACGGTGAATAATTCATATACGAAGCGATATCATAAAGGGAAATATGTATGGTCAGATTTTCATTAATATAGTTTTTTACATGCTGTATATTCATGAATACACCCAAAACGTTTTAATTTTTATTACTATAGAATAATTATAGAATAAATAGATTCAGCTTTCTCGACATTTCTTGCCTTATTATTTTTTTCAAATATATAGTTAAGATAAACCTCTAGTTTTGAAATATACTTTTGTTTCGAAAGACAAAAAAAAGACGAAATCATTATAATAGCTGGTATGATTTCGTCTTTTGTTACAGATTTTATATTTCAATTTCCTTCTTTAGGTTTCCTACAGCAGATATACTCATTTTCTCATAGTTGAAGATAGCTTCGGTTACTTCCCGGATGTCTTCCATTTTTATTCTGTCCATCTTCTCAAGTACTTCTTCAGGAGTGTTTATTCTTCCAAGCATTAACTCTGATTTACCTATGCTGTTCATCCGGCTGTTTGTACTTTCCAGACCAAGAATAAAATTACCCTTCAGCTGTTCCTTTGATTTTTCAAGTTCATCCTTGGATATACCCTTTTTGTTCAACAGATCTATCTCTTTCTTTGTCAGATCTATGACCGTCTGCAGATATTCCGGATTCATGCCGGCATAAATCATAAACAATCCAGCCGTTTTATAAGTAGAAGGATAAGAATAAATGGAATATACCAGCCCTTTCTCTTCCCTGATTTTTTGGAAAAGTCTCGAACTCATTCCACCACCAAATATGTTATTTAAAGCAAGCAGTGAATATACCCTGTCATCTCCGTGTTCAATACCTTGAAATCCCATGCAAAGATGTACCTGCTCGGTATCTTTTTCTCTTATGACCTTATCTTTATGGTATTCTGCAGGTAGATATTTCCGGATATATTCCTTGTCACATTTCCAGTCCCCGAAGTATTGCTTTACATTATCTATCAGTTGGTCTTCATCAAAGTTTCCTGCTATAGATATTACAGTATTGTATGGAGTATAGTTTTCATCCATATATTGATTAATAAGTTTTTTGTTAAATTTATTTATACAATCCTGAGTACCCAGTATGGGATATCCAAGTGAATTACCACTCCACACCATTTCTGAAAAAATGTCATGAACCAATTCCTCGGGAGTATCTTCATACATACCTATTTCTTCCACAACAACTTTTTTCTCTATTTTTATATCACCGCTGGCAAATTTGGAATTAAACAGCATGTCTGATAATACATCAAGAGCGACATTTAAATGTGTATCCAGTGTTTTTGTATAATAACAGGTGCATTCCTTGCCCGTAAAAGCATTTATCTGCCCTCCAATAGCGTCAATACACTCTGCTATTTCCTTAGCAGAACGGGTGGCGGTTCCTTTAAAGAGCATATGTTCTATAAAATGGGAAATCCCATTATTCTTCTGGTTTTCATTTCTGGAGCCAGTTCCTACCCAAACTCCTACCGAAACTGATCTCACATATGGTATTTTCTCATAAACCAGCCTCAAGCCATTTTCCAATATTATTTTTTTAAACATTAAGTCCTCCAAAGCTGTTACAAATATTCACTACAGTATATTACTATGATAAATAACCAAT
>JAQSXU010000290.1 GCA_029256485.1 Clostridiaceae bacterium | reverse complement strand
TATAATCAAATGCATCTGGTGTTACCATGCAAGGTCCCATTGCATTAGCAAAATCTTTTGAGATTGCAGGTCCAAGACCAAATTCGTTATTCATCTCCTTTATCTGCGTCATACGTGCAGATAAGTCATTTAAAATAGTAAATCCACCTATATAATCCAAAGCATCCTTGGAATTAATGTTCTTACCTTCTTTATTAATGTAAAAAGCTAGTTCGAGTTCATAATCCTTAAACTGCTCTCCTTCAGGATAAGTAACTTCCTCACCAGTTCCAATAATCGAATTGACATTACCTTTATAAAACAGTGGCATATCATACCAAATCTTTGGAGGTTTGAGTGTCTCTGGATCCACCGTCTCTGGATCCACACCCTTCATACCAAGAAGAGTCTTCTGACAATTAATGTAGTGCTGTTCATAACACATTGTATCTCTAAGCATTGGTGGTTTTGGTACTGGCGCTAATAATTTCACATAGTCAATTGATACCTTAGATTCTTTACCAGCTTTGTTCACGAGCTCCTGTGCAATTTCTCTTGCTTCCTCTCTTCCAGATAAAAATGCGATCATATTCTCAAAATGTCTGCATTTTCCACTATTGTATATTTCACTTGCTTTCTGAAGATCTACAACTTCACTATCGTTCATTGTGAGAACTCCGATTTTTTCCTCTTTTAATGGATCACTTTTCATTATATAGGTTACTAATTTCATTTCTTTTCCTCCTTATTTTCTTATTTACTTAGTAAAATAATTTTGACAAAGATTTTTAGTGTTGATTATCTGAGTAATAAAAAAACAATCATGTATCTCCTCTAAGTCAATTTCTCTCGGTGTAGCATTAGCCATTTTATAAGCCTCTTCTGCAGCTAGTTTCCTTGAAGTTAGCAATGCAAGGGACTCCTTTCATTCCACACTTCACATATCCCTACTCTGAAATGTTCACTGGTAATTTTGAGGAAACAGAGTATTTAGGTAACACAAAGCACAGCAAATGCTGCAACATCTGAAACCAAAGAACAATCAAATATATTTAATGAATCAGCAACGAGAGCTCCTATTTTATGTACTCAATTCATTTTTTGACCCGAGTCATTTAACAATTACAGTATACATCGTAAATTTCATATTGTAAAGTGTTTTGTTTATTTTTTTGTAACAAGCAATTGAAAATGATATACGGGAATATTTAATAGATACTAAGATATGCACTAAGAATATATATCGGCATGATAACTGATTTTGATGAAAATAATGCTAAAATTGACGAATATGTATCAGGGATCAATTTTATCTTTACATTGATTAAGTTGCTTATTAACTTAGTTCATTTATAATAATTAATAATCTACATCTAAGTTTAAAAATGCTTGATGTCACTTTACAATGTACCATACATATGCTATTCTTATGCTGGTGTCAAATAATGAATCAGGAGGAATTAAAGTGAGGGATAAAAAGCCCCAATACACACAAAAAGAACTTAATAAAATTAGAACAAAGGAAGCCTTATACCAAACTGCCATAGCTCTATTCAATAAGTATGGTTTTGAAAATGTCAAGGTTGAGGATATTACTCGAAGTGCCGGCACATCTAAAGGCACATTTTATACATATTTCAATTCAAAGACGCAAGTATTGATGGAATACAACTCAAATGTAAATCATTTTTTTTTCGAACTCGAACAAGATTTGATTCAAATTGATAGCGCTATTGATAAATTGAGCTATTTATTGGTGCAACATGCAAATTATATACAGAATATTGCAACTCTTGATGTTGTCCGTGTACTATACATATATGAAATTGAAAATGATAACTCAAAAATTGATTTGTTTAGTACAACTAGCCAGAATTATAGAATACTTAAAAAAATTATTGACGAGGGGAAATCTACAGGTGAAATTGCAGATATTGAATTCGATAAAATCAAGAGCTATATTTACAATATTATCACAGGATTTATTTACAATTGGGTGCGGTCCGATGGTATTATTAATTTGTCTGAAGAAGCAAAGAACTATTATCCCCTTGCACTCAAAGTTCTGCGTAGAGATGACTAAACAATATACATAAGTAAACACCTACAAGAATTTAGCTTGCAGGTATTTACTTATGTATCAGGCTTCAGTGCATTGTGATTCTTATCAAACACTTTCTTAATACTCGTGAGATATTGAGCGTGAAATTATGATTATTTTAGAATCAAACAAAAATAGACTGTATCAAAAATAATAAAAGTAAGTTAGTATATTACTAACTTACTTTTACATATTATACATATAAACTGTGTAAAGTATCTGATTTTATATACCTTTTTTTCTAATAAGTCTTGATAAATTATAAACGATACAACTTTGTTATAAATCTACAAGCGAAAATTTCACTAGTCCTGTAGAAGACAAATGTATTGGATTTCGATAATTGTTGCATAAGTCTAATTCTCGCTTTGGATATCTATAAAAAATATAATTTTTTTACATTATATAAAGAACTATCACATTAACGAATTAATATCCGCTAATGTGATAGTTCTATTGCTTATAAATAAAATTAAATTATACTACTGCTTTTGGTATCTCATTTAGTTCCTTATTAATAACAGGTAAAATTTCTTTTGGTATATTTAATTGTGAAATCTTAGACATCCTATCTATAGACGTTACTCCCATCATTTCCTGCATTCTTGGACTATCTGCCATATGACCAAAATACTTCAAAAATATTGCTTTTGCTGCTTCATTTTCATACAGTTCTTTTATTGTATCAAAGGTTGAATAATATCCTTCTTTAAGATTAACTTCTTGAACATTAGTTAAATCAAATTTTTCAAACCAATTTGTTACAAGATTCTTATCTTCAACTTTAACATATACATAACTTTTATCCAATTCAGAAATACGATTAACTATCATTTCATCTTCATAAATGATTCCTTTATTATCATAGCCTTCTGCTCTTATCATATTTGCACCTAGTGATAATTTAACCTCCTTGAAGTTTTTAATAGCTTCTTTTGAATGAATTTCACCTATAAATTCTCCATTAATAAAGATTTTTATTAAGTCTAAATTTGATATTACACATATATCATTTAAAACTTCATGCCTATTAACAAATCTCTTTCCTGCCAAATGAACAAAAGAATCATTTGACCAATTAGCCTTATATAAATAAAAAGCATCCTTTTTTATCTTTCTATCTATAGTAACAAAGCCTTTTTGATTTTTCCCCTTTTCTCCACCTTCATTTCTATTAGCACTTCCAAAATCAAACATATTCCAAACATATCCGCCTAAAACGAAAGGTTTTTCATTAATTGTATTAATGGCATTATTATGGAATAACATTTGATATTCTTCTGTATAATCCTTAACCGTTGGATCATAAGTATGGAACTTAGGATTAGTATCTACTCCGTATTCTGAAACTAAAACTGGAACCTTTGGTCTTGCCTTATGGAATTTATCAAGTCTATCTCCTAAATCCTCCAGTTGTCCATAATACCAGCCATAATATAAATTATAGCCAAGCACATCAGTTATCTCATTTAATGGGCTTTCATCTTCAACTGAATAAATATTAGCTGAAGCTGTAAATCTGCTTGAA
>JAQSXU010000074.1 GCA_029256485.1 Clostridiaceae bacterium | reverse complement strand
GGAAATAGTCTGAATTTTTCACATGATGATATTGAAAATGCTTATATTGCTAAGAATACAATAAATCATGAAAGACAAAATGAAGGATATTAAAGAATGACAGGAATCTTTCCTGTCTTTTTTTATAATAAATAATAAAAAAACACTATGGTTACACTAATTAAAAGAGGAGTGTGATTATAATGTTTGGTATCATATGTTCTATAATTGCTGGAGTTTTTATGAGCTTTCAAGGAGTTTTTAATACTAGATTGGGTGATAAGATTGGTATTTGGGAAACCAATTCTATTGTTCAGGGCAGCGGTCTATTAATTACATTATTAATATTATTTATATTTGGTAACGGTAATTTTAAAAATGTGAAATCCGTAAATAAATTATACCTTCTTGGCGGCGCTTTAGGAGTAGTCATAATATACACTGTAATGGTAGGCATCAAATGCCTTGGTCCAACTTACTCTATTTCTACAATATTAGTTGCACAATTAGCAACTGCTGGCATTATAGATGCATTTGGGCTATTCGGTTCAGAAACAATAAAATTTGACATTACCAAACTTATTGGCATAGCTGTAATGATAGCCGGAATTGTAATTTTTAAGTGGAAAAGGTGATTTTATAAAATTATATATCTGAAAATTTATTTTTGTGTTAAACTTAATAAATGAGGTAATTTTGTGATATCCGGTATTAGGAGGTTCGTTATGGACTTTAAACAAATTGAAGCATTTATTAATGTTGCAAAGCATAAGAGTTTTTCAAAAGCAGCAAATTGCGTATTTTTATCTCAACCTGCTGTGAGTTCACATATAAGTACTTTAGAGAGGGAACTTAATGTCCAACTTTTTGATAGGACATCCAAAGAGGTAATATTAACACCTGCGGGGGAATCTTTCTTAAATTTTGCAATTGAAATATTAAATACCCGAGATAAAGCTATATCTAATATATCCAGTTTTAATACAAATATAAATGGTAAATTAAGATTAGCAGCAAGCACTACCCCTTGTAATACAATTTTGCCAATGCTTATAAAAAACTTTCAAAAATTGTACTCCGATGTATCATTCTTAGTAATAGAACAAGGTTCAAGTGAAATTGTAGATGAAATAGTAAAGTTTGATTGCGAAATTGGTATTATTGGCAATGATGTAAAGGACGATAAAATTAAATGTTATAAGCTTTTAGAGGACAACTTAGTCCTTATCTCAAGTCCAGAATTTAATATTTCAAAGGAAATCAGCTTAGAATCAATTCTAAACTATAAATTTATTTTAAGGGAAAATGGTTCTGCTACAAGGAAAACCTTTGAAGATGCTCTTTATAAGAAGAATATCGACATAAATATGCTGGATGTCTGTTGCGAAGTAAACAATCAAGATACATTATTTCAATTTGTTAAAAATGGTATTGGTATTTCTATAGTTTCAGATGCCATTTGTAATGACTATTTAAGCTCAGGCTGCATAAGAAAAAGCATAATTAGTGATATTTTATTAAAGAGATGTATTTATTTAATAATTAGTTCAAAGAGAACTCTTACTCCTACAGCAAAGGCTTTTTTTAACTTATGTAAAGATACTTTTAAATTTGATTAGTAAACAGGAATTGCTTTTACGCAATTCTTTTTTATTTATATAGCACATTTATCTTACCATTTGCTTATAATATATATTGGAATAAATTTTGTGGAGCATATTATGTTTATAAATACCAACAGGTTAGATCAATATTTGAAAGCCTCAATGACCTCAAATTCATATAAAACTTATAGAGTTATAATTCAGTGTAGTGCTATGACTGAACATATAGAGAAAAAAATCAAATCTTATAGGGGAGTTGTTCTCTATTGCCTAAGTTATATTAATTGTATAGCTGCTATTATTTCCCCAACAGCAATTAAGCGATTATTGGAATTTCCTCATGTAAAACATATATTTATAGATGAGTATGCTATTTTATGCGGCAGCAGTGTTTTCTCATCAAATGGGATTAGTTTTCAAACCACTAACAAACTTACTGGCAAAGGAGTTACCATTGGATTGATAGATACTGGTACTTATCCTCATTCTGATTTAGTATATTCAAAAAACAAAATAATTAAATTTGTTGACAATGTCAATAATCTAAAGTATCCATATGATGATAATGGGCATGGTACCTTTATAAGCGGTATTATTGCAGGCAGTGGGAATTTATCTAGCGGAATGTATAAAGGAATTGCAATAAATTCAAATATTTATAGTATAAAAGCCTTCAATAGTATTGGTAAAGGCTTTATTTCAGACATATTATATTCAATGGAATGCCTTTTGAATGACAGCAGCAGCTATAATATTAAAATAATAACACTTCCATTTGAATTAATCAGTCATAATGTGAACATAGTTTCATTATTTTATAAGTATTTCCAAATAGCAAAAGGTAATAACATTGTAGTTGTTGTACCTGCTGGACATAACGGAAATGCTCAATGTTCTATTCAAGGTATAGCAACCTTAGACAATTGTATAACTGTAGGTGGTGTAGATACTACATCAAGGAAAACCTGTGCATATAAATACAGTTCCTGTGGACCATTGGGTAAACTAAATAAACCAAATTTGGTAGCTGCCTGTGTTGATATATGTTCGCTAAATACTAATGTAAACTTTATTTCAGAAAGGAATGGGTTGAAATTGTATCCTCCAACCCTGAACAACAGTTATACCACTTATAGTGGTACTTCATGTGCAGCAGCCTATATAAGCGGATTATGTTCACTTCTCTTTGAAAGAAATCCTGAATTAACTTTTAATGATATTTTGTCATTATTGACAGTATCCTGTAATCTGATTGATATTCCCAAATGGCTTCAGGGTTCAGGTATAGTTGATATTGATAGATTGTTTCCTTAAAACTGTAGCCTATGTTTTTCATAGGGTGCAGTTTCTTATTTAATAATAAATATTATTTACTATTAAATATAGTCATGGTATAATAATATAAATGATAGATACTAAGGAGGATTTTTATTATGTTAAGTGAAAAACTTTTAAATGCTGTTAATGATCAGATTAATTATGAAATTTATTCTGCTAACATATATTTAGCTATGCAAGCATATTGTGCTGATAAAAATTTAGATGGTTTTGCAAATTTCTTTAAAGTTCAAATTCAAGAAGAAACCTTTCATGCAAATAAATTTTTCGATTTTGTAAATCAAATGGATGGCAGAGTAGTTATTGGAGCCATTGAAGCTCCCAAGAATAAATTTGAATCCATACTTGACGTTTTTAAATATGCGTATGAGCATGAAAGAATAGTTACAAGCAGAATCTATAACTTGACTGACATAGCAACAGAAGAAAGAGAGCATGCTACTATTAGTTTATTAAAATGGTTTATTGATGAACAGGTAGAAGAAGAGAATACCTTTAATACAATAATAAAAAAGCTTGAGAGAATAAGCAACGATTCAGCTGGTCTTTACATGCTGGATACAGAATTAGCTGCTAGGGTATACACTCCACCTGTAATTGCCTAAAAAAACAAACCACTCATTTGTATTTAATACATTTGGGTGGTTTTTTTTATTTATTTTTCCACAAATCGGCCCATATTTCTAAACTTGTTATATCTATCTTGAACTAAATTATCTAAAGGCTTTTGTGTCAACTGTGCTAAAGATTTAATAAGTTCACCTTTAATAGCAGCAGCCATAACCTTAGGTGCTTTATGTGCTCCGCCTCTTGGTTCTTTAAGAATCTTATCTATTATACCAAATTCTTTTAGATTTTCAGCTGTTACTTTCATTGCTTCTGCTGCCTCCTTGGCCCTAGAGGAGTCTTTCCACAAAATACTTGCAAATCCCTCAGGTGATAGTGTAGAGTATATTGAATTTTCAAGCATCCACACTTCATCAGCTAAAGCCAGAGCCAATGCCCCGCCGCTGCCTCCTTCTCCTATGACTATAGAAATAATTGGAGTTTTTAGCATAGACATCTCTAAAAGATTTTTTGCAATGGCTTCACCTTGCCCTCTCTCCTCTGCACCAATACCACAGTATGCTCCTTTAGTATCTACAAAACATATTACAGGCCTTTTAAACTTTTCTGCCTGTTTCATAAGCCTTAATGCCTTTCTGTATCCTTCAGGCTGCGGCATGCCAAAGTTTCTCTCAATGTTCTCCTTGGTATTTCTACCTCTTTGCTGAGCAACAATAGTAACTGGAATAGAATTTAATGTGGCAATACCTCCAACAATACATTTATCATCTGCAAAATGTCTATCTCCATGAAGTTCTATAAAATCATTAAAAATTTCTTCTATAAAATCTAGAGATGTGGGCCTTTCTATTAGTCTGGCAATGTTCAGCTTTTCCCAAGCACCTAAATGAATTTTATTTTTTAAATTTGACTTTATAATCTTTTTATCATCCATTTTATTATTCCTCACCGTTTCATTCATGAATAGCTAAAAGTAAAGCTAAAACATTTTTTAATTGTTTCCTTGAAACAATCCTATCAATAAATCCATGTTCTAATAAAAATTCTGCCTTTTGGAATCCTTCTGGAAGCTCCTGCCTTATAGTCTGTTCTATTACCCTTTTACCTGCAAATCCAACTAAAGCTTCTGGTTCAGCCAGTATAATGTCACCCAGCATGGCAAAACTTGCAGTAACTCCTCCTGTTGTAGGGTCGGTAAGTACAGTTATATATAGTAGCCCTGCTTCCGAATGTTTAGCTACAGCAGCGCTAGTTTTAGCCATCTGCATCAATGAAAACATGCCTTCCTGCATTCTAGCACCGCCAGAGGTAGTGAATACTATTACGGGCAATTTTAGTTCTATTGCCTTCTCAAAAGCTCTTGTTATTTTTTCACCAACTACAGACCCCATGCTCCCCATCATAAAATTACTATCCATTACGCAAATGATAGCTTCGTTTCCATTTATCTTACAGCATCCTGTTACAACTGCTTCTTTTAATCCTGTATAATCTTTTAATTTATCTATTTTATCTAGATATCCATTAAAATTTATAGGATCAGCTGTTTCCATGTTTTTATCAAACTCTTTAAATGTATCCTTATCAATTGTTAAATTAATTCTCTCCTGAGCTGAAAGTCTAAAATGATATCCACAATGATTACATACCATAAAATTTGATTCCAAATCTTTTTTATATAGAATCTGCCCGCACTTTTTACATTTAACCCACATACCATCAGGTATACTTGGTTTAGAGCTATCCTTAGGCATGTTTAATTCATTTAGTACGCTGGGATGAACAGTAATATACTTTTCCTTTCTAAACAGATTTTTTAAAAGCATAGGACATGCACCTCCATTATTGCAATAAAAAGTAATACTATTTCTAATATTACTTTATAGTATTTCATTTATTTCATAAACCTTTGTATAAAACCTGTATCATAGTTTCCACTTTGAAATTCTTCAGTATTAATCAGTTTATATTGGAAATCTATATTGGTTTTTAACCCATCGATTACAAACTCTCCTAAAGCTCTTTTCATTTTACTAATTGCTTCTTGTCTGTTTTTGCCATGAACAATAAGTTTTGCAATCATAGAGTCATAATAGGGTGGAATTGCATAGCCCGCATAAGCTGAACTATCAAGTCTAATACCTAACCCCCCTGGCACATGTAGGTTATTTATTTTACCAGGACATGGTCTAAAGCCCTTACTTGCATCTTCAGCATTTATTCTACATTCTATGGAATGTCCATTTATTTTTATATCATCTTGGGTAAAATTAAGTTTCTCTCCAGCTGCTATATTTATTTGTTCTTTTATTATGTCTACACCAGTAACCATTTCAGTTATAGGATGTTCAACTTGAACTCGTGTGTTCATTTCCATGAAATAATAATTGCTGGATTTATCTAAAAGAAATTCTATAGTGCCAGTGTTTTTATAATTAACAGCTTTAGCTGCTTTTACAGCATCATTCCCCATTAACGTCCTAAGTTTATCTGTTAATACTGGAGACGGTGATTCCTCTAACACTTTTTGATTTCTTCTCTGCATAGAACAATCTCTTTCACCTAGGTGAATTACATTACCAAAGTTATCTGCTAATATTTGAAATTCAATGTGCCTTGGGTTTTCAATGAACTTTTCCACATACATAGTATCATCCCCAAAAGCACTTTTGGCCTCAGTTTTTGCAGTATTAAATGCTTTTGAAAACTCTTCTTCTGAAAAAACTATTCTAATTCCCCTTCCTCCACCGCCTGCAGAGGCTTTAACAACTATAGGAAAGCCTATTTCCCTTGCTAAATTAAGGGCTTCCTCTTCACTTGAAACTGCTCCATTTGATCCTGGTATAACTGGTACACCAGCTTTAATCATTATATTCCTGGCATTAGATTTATTTCCCATCTTATCTATGGTTTTAGAGTCCGGTCCTATAAATGTTATATTACACTCACTGCACATATCTGCAAACTTACTATTCTCTGATAAAAATCCAAATCCAGGGTGAATAGCTTCAGCACCACTTAACACCGTAGCACTAATAATATTATGAATATTTAAATAGCTATCTTTTGGAGATGGCGGTCCAATACAAATAGCTTCATCTGCTATCTGTGTGTGAAGTGCATCTCTATCTGCTTCAGAATACACAGCCACTGTTGCAATACCCATTTCTTGACAGGCTCTTATTATTCTTACTGCAATCTCTCCTCTATTAGCAATTAATATTTTCCTAAACACTATTCTCTTCTCCAATCTCACCTAATAAATATTGTTATCCTATCATAAATGTCAGTTCAGCTTCGCAAGCTACTTTTCCATTAACTGTGGCAATTCCCTTTCCTATTCCTGCTGGACCCTTTGTTTTTATTATTTCAACTTCCAGCTTTAATACATCACCTGGTACAACTTTTTTCCTAAATTTTGCTTTATTTATTCCTGCAAAATAGGCTATTTTACCCTGGTATTCTTCCTTACTTAGCATGGATACCGCCCCTACCTGTGCCATGGCCTCAATTATGAGTACTCCAGGCATAACTGGTTCCTGAGGGAAATGTCCTTGAAAAAAATACTCGTTTATTGTTACATTTTTATATCCCACTGCTCTTTTTCCTTCTTCTAATTCCTCTACCTTATCTACTAAAATAAAAGGATATCTGTGTGGAATAATTTTCATAATTTCATTAATATTTAAACACTTTTTTTCCATAATTATCACCTATATTCTTAACTTTGTTTTATCTTTATTAAGTTTTGACCATACTCCACCATTTGACCATTTTTCGCAATTACTTCAACTACTTCTCCATCCGCATCGCATTCTATCTCATTCATAAGCTTCATGGCCTCAATTATACATAGTGTCTGGCCTTTTTTTACTTTATCCCCTATATTAATAAATGAATCCTTGCCTTCTCCAGGAGAAGTATAAAAAGTACCTACCATTGGTGATTTTACTGTATATAAATTTTCATCTGAATTTAATTTAGATTCACTTACGTTTATTTCTTCAACAGCAGCAGATTTTACATTCTCATTAATGCTTTCTTCTTCTACGCATCCTTTGATAGTATCTAAAGTGGCAATTTCATTGCCATTTTTTTTCATTCTTATTGTTACACCTTCCCACTCTATTTCTAGTGATGAAAGTTTTGATTCACTCATTGTATTTATAATTTCCTGTAATTCTTTTAATTCCATTTTATTCACTCCATTTTTTAAATAATAGAACTGCATTATGTCCGCCAAACCCTAATGAATTGGACATAGCGTAGTTTATATTTTGTTGTCTTCCAATGTTAGGTACATAATCCAAATCGCACTCTGAATCACTAACTTTATACCCAACTGTTGGAGGAATAAATCCTTCTTGCAGTGCCTTAACACATACAATAGCCTCTATGGCACCTGCAGCCCCTAATAAGTGACCTGTCATTGATTTTGTAGAGCTTATTGGTATATTATTTGCATAATCTCCAAAAACTGCTTTTATAGCCATGGTCTCAAATTTATCATTAACAGGAGTACTTGTGCCATGGGCATTAATATATGAAACTTCTTCCTTTGATATATTTGCTTCCTCTATTGCAATTTTCATAGCTCTCGCTGCTCCCTCACCATCTGGGGAAGGGGATGTCATGTGATACGCATCACAAGTTGATCCATAACCTACTACCTCAGCAATAATATTAGCTTTTCTTTTCAATGCATGTTCTAAGGATTCCACAACAACAATACCAGAGCCCTCACCCATGACAAACCCAGATCTTTCTGCATCAAATGGAATAGATGCTCTCTGTGGATCATCACTTTTTGTTAACGCAGTAAGCTGAGTAAATCCTGCTACTGACAAAGGTGTTACGGATGCTTCAGTACCACCGGCAATCATTATATCAGCTAGCCCGTTTTTTATAGCATGAAAAGCTTCTCCAATGCAATTTGTTCCTGTAGCACATGCTGTAACAACGTTAGTGCATATTCCTTTTGCACCAAATTTTATAGCTATATTTCCTGCAGCCATATTTGATATAATCATTGGGATGAATAAAGGATGTACTTTATTTGGTCCCTTTGCTAATAGATTTTCCTTTTCCTTTTCTATGGTTCCTATACCGCCAATTCCTGATCCTACAATTACGCCAAATCTATTCTTGTCAATGCTATCCAAATTTATACCACTGTGCTCAACTGCTTGAGCTGCACCGGCTATAGCAAATTGACAAAATCTGTCCATTCTTTTAACTTCCTTTTTTTCAATATATAACTCTGGCTGAAAGTCTTTAACTTCAGCGGCAAGCTTTACTTTAAAATCAGAAGTATCGAATCCTTTTATATAATCTATACCTATATTACCATTTTTAATATTACCCCAAAATTCATTTGCATTATTTCCCAATGGGGTTATGGCTCCCAACCCTGTAATGACTACTCTATTTTTTTCCATAATATCCTACCCCTCTACTAAGAATACTTACATAACCATTCCGCCATCTATGTTAATAACCTGACCAGTAATATAATTTGAACTATCACTAGATAGAAAAGCTACTAAATTTGCCACATCTGATGGCTTACCTAGTCTTTTTAGCGGAATAGAAGTACTTATTGTTTCCTTAACCTTATCTGTTAATGTATCTGTCATATCTGTAATAATAAACCCAGGTGCTACGGCATTTACATTAATGCCCTTACCACCTAATTCTTTTGCAACAGACTTAGTGAGACCTATTATTCCAGCTTTTGCAGCACTGTAATTTGCCTGACCTGCATTTCCAGTTATACCAACTACAGAAGCAATATTTATAATTTTCCCGGACTTTTGCTTAAGCATTACGGCACTAGCATGTCTTATGCAATTAAAGGCACCTTTAAGGTTTGTTTCTATAACACTATCAAAATCCTGCTCTTTCATTCTTAAGATTAACCCGTCTCTCGTTATTCCAGCATTGTTTACTAGTATATCTATTCTTCCAAAGGTTGATGTAGCAGTATTAATTATATGTTTTGAATCTTCAAAAGAGCTGACATCTCCTTGAACAGCAACCGCTTCTACACCATACTGTTTTATTTCGTTTATTACACTTTCAACTGCTCCCAAATTGTTTCTATAATTTACAACCAGATTTGCTCCTAATCCAGCCAGAGTTAATGCTATTTCTCTTCCTATACCTCTGCTTGCTCCTGTAACCACTGCACATTTACCCGTAAGGGAAAAAAGCTGATTATTATTCATATTCTATTCTCCACTCCTATTATTTAAACTTTCAAATGTTTTATTTAGTGATTGTATATCTTCAACATTACATATTGTTGCTTTTCTATTTACCTTTTTTACGAATGTGCTTAGAGATTTACCTGGCCCAATCTCAACAAATGTATCTACACCTAAACCTATCATATTCTTAATTATATCTTCCCAGTATACTGATGACATAACCTGCTTCCTTAAATTATCTTTTATATGGGAAACATGGTCTATTGCCTCGCCATTTACATTTGTAAATACTGGTACTTCCATTTCATTAAGATCAATACTTTCCAATTCCTTTTGCAACTTTATGGATGCAGGTTTCAGCATGGATGAATGAAAAGGTCCGCTAACTGCTAACATTACTGTCTTTATAGCTCCTTTTTCTTTGGCTTTCAAACAAGCTTCTTTTACTGCCTCAATTTCTCCAGCAATAACTATCTGGCCTGGGCAATTGAAATTTGCTGCCTGAACTACACCTATATGGCTGCATTCACTACATGCTTCCAATACTTTATCTCTGTCTAGCCCTATAATTGCTGCCATGGTTCCAATTCCCTCAGGTACTGCTTCCTGCATATACTTTCCTCTTTTTTTAACTAGGGTTACAGCTGTCTCAAAATCAATAACATTACTACAGACTAATGCAGAATACTCTCCTAAACTTAATCCAGCACAATAATCTGGATTTATTCCTTTTTCCTGCAGTGCCTTTAGTGCTGCAATACTAACAGTTAACACTGCTGGCTGAGTATTTTCAGTGCTGTTGATTACTTCTTCTGGTCCATTAAAGCAAATATCACTAATACTAAATCCTAAAACTTTATCAGCTTTTTCAAAAACTTTCCTGCTAACCTCTATGTTTTCATATAATTCTTTTCCCATGCCGACATATTGAGCTCCTTGGCCTGAAAATAAAAATGCTATCTTTCCCATAAAGCCTCCATAAAATTATTCTGTAATCAATTTACAGGATTTCATAAGTAATCTTTCAGTTTCATCAAAAATTTCATCTATAATTTCTTTGCAGCTTTGCTCCTTACAAACCAACCCTGCAATTTGGCCTGCCATTACAGAACCATTATCAATGTCACCATCTTTTGCTGCTTTACATAAGGCTCCCCTTCCCAATTTTTCAAATTCTTCTGCAGGTGCCCCATCCTTCTCTAGTAATTGGAACTGTCTGGTTAATCTATTTCTTAGAACCCTTACTGGATGTCCTGTTGGTCTTCCGGTGACCTGTGAATCTATATCTTTTGCTGCCAATACTTTCTCTTTGTAGTTTCTATGTACAGTACATTCATAGGCTACTAAAAATCTTGTTCCTAGTTGAACCCCAACTGCTCCTAACATGAACGCTGCAGCAACTCCTCTTCCATCTCCTATTCCACCTGCTGCTATTACAGGAATATTCACAGCATCTACCACTTGAGGTACTAAAGTCATAGTAGTTAGTTCTCCTACGTGTCCCCCTGACTCTCCACCTTCTGCAATAACTGCATCCACTCCAGCTCTTTCCATTCTTTTTGCTAAAGCTACTGAAGCTACAACTGGTATAACTTTTATTCCATGTGCTTTCCACATATCTATATACTTTCCTGGATTTCCTGCTCCTGTAGTAACTACTTTTACTCCTTCATCACATATTAACTTTGCCATTTCCTCAGCTTGTTCATGTAACAGCATTATATTTACTCCAAATGGCTTGTCAGTTAACTGCTTTGCCTTTCTAATCTCATTTCTCACCCATTCAATAGGTGCATTTCCTGTAATTATTCCTAATCCTCCTGCATTGGATACTGCTGCTGCTAATGAACTGTCAGCTATCCATGCCATCCCACCTTGAATAATAGGATGTTTTATTCCAAGCATATTACACAATTGGCTCTGAATCATAATTATCCTCCACTAAACCTTACTATTCTTGAATTTTACTTTCAACAAAGCTAACTGCTTCTTCAACAGTTGTTATTTTTTCTGCATCTTCAATTTGTATATCAAATTTCTCTTCAATTTCTATTATTATTTGAAATAAGTCTAATGAGTCCACTCCTAAATCTTCAAATGAAGTTTCCAATTTAACTTCATCTTCACTGATACCTAATTGTTCAACTATAATTTTTCTTATCTTTTCAAATATCATTTTTTAATTCCTCCTAAAAAGTTGTTATTTTAGTAAACATTAATTCCATTGAAATATGGCACCACCATATGTTAAGCCTCCTCCAAAACCAACAAGTATGATTTTGTCCTTTGGCTTTAAGACATTACTGCGCACTAAATCATCCAAAGCTATTGCTATACTAGCTGCTGAAGTATTTCCAAACTTACTTAGATTTACAAAGAACTTTGTGGGATCTATTTTTAACCTTTTTGCTGTAAAGTCTATGATTCTTAAATTTGCCTGATGTGGAACTATATATTTAATATTATCTATACTCTCTCCAGACTTCTCTAACAGCTTTTCTATAGTTTCTCCCATAGCACTAACTGCAAATTTAAATATTTCCTTACCCTCCATATGAATATAATTATCATCATATAAAGCATAGTTTTTCTTTACAAATGGATTTTTAACCTGTATATTTTCACTTCTTAAATAGTCTCCCTTGCTGCCATCAGACGCTGTATAAAAAGAAATTGTTTCATTATTATTAGATGCTTTTATTACCGCTGCACCTGCCCCATCTCCAAACAGTACACAGGTGCTCCTATCCTTCCAATCTAAAATTTTAGACAGTGTCTCTGCTCCAATTACTAGCGCGTTTTTATACCTGCCTGTAATAATAAACTGAGAGGCTACATCTAAAGCATATATGAATCCAGTACAAGCCGCTGATAGATCAAAGCAGGTAGCATTTGCTGCACCAATATTTTTCTGAACTATGCATGCTGTTGATGGAGTGAAACAATCTGGAGTTAAAGTTGCCACTATTATCAAATCAATGTCTTTAGCCTCTATATTGGCACTTTCCATGGCTTTTAATGCGGCTTTAGTTGAAATTTGTGACGTATTTTCGCCCGTACTTATTCGTCTCTCCTTTATTCCAGTTCTAGTTACAATCCATTCATCATTGGTATCAACTATTTTAGACAAGTCTTCATTAGTAACCACATTTTCTGGTACATAACTGCCTGTGCCAATTATCTGCACTTTATTCATTTTTAATCTCCTTCTTACTGCCTTTTAAATGATATTTTCCCTTAAAAAAATTATTTAGCTTATCAAGAGACCTAACCAACACTATTTCTTCTTCATGAGATAATCCTTCAATGGTTGCCAGCACCATATCATGATGAAATTTTTCATGAATTCTATATGCCAGCTTTCCTCTTTTAGTTAATTTTATTTGTACTACTCTTCTATCCTCTTCATTTCTCATTCTTTCAACATACAGTTTTCTAACTAAATGATTAATGGCTGTAGTTAAAGTCCCTACAGTAATTCCTAAGGTATTTGCTACTTCAGACATACTTTTTAGCTCGTACATACCTATTGCTTCAATAGTATGTATTTCTGTTACCGACAAATCATTAAAGGATCCACTTTGCAGAGCCATTTGTTCGATTTCCAAAATATCATTAAATGTATCTACCAAAAGTTCATTTAATATATTTAAACTTTTATCCACTTATATTCACCCTCTTTAGCTGCTATAAATAACCATCTACCAAACGAAGCCAATTAAATCAAATTTATGGCAGCATCCTCTTTTAACTCATCTATAAGATTCCTAACGCTAATAATTTTGTCTATTCTATATGCATTACTTCCAGTAAAAATTAAGGCATTATCAACATTACCATTAACTGCATCCACAAGGGCTTTGGTTATGCAATATGGTGTTTCCTTTGGATTGCATTTCTTAAGGCACATGAAACATTTAACTGGTGGGATTCTCCCTTGCTCAACTCGTTTAATAAAATCATTTCTTATTGCTCTCCCAGGCATGCCCACAGGACTAGTTATTATTTCTATGTCATCCTTATTGCATTTTATATATGCTTCTTTGTACCTAATATCAGCATCACACTCAAAGGTAGCTACAAATCTTGTAGCCATTTGCACTCCGCTTGCACCCAATTTTATAAGTCTTGCTATATCCTTGCCATCATAAACTCCCCCTGCTGCAACTACAGGAATCTTTTTATTATAAAATTCTTCAAAACTTTT
The DNA here is from genome assembly GCA_029256485.1 of Clostridiaceae bacterium. The sequence goes on along the minus strand of JAQSXU010000074.1, from coordinate 3,979 downwards.
AACTTCATTTATTACTTCAGTTACAATATCATCTAAGCTCATTGGGTTACTTAGATTTTCCTTATGAAATCCTAAGTGTCCCCCTGCCTCAGGGCCCTCTACTACAATTAAGTCTGGACACCTATTGTGTTTCTTCCACATCTTGCAAATAACAGATGCTGCCTTGCCAGATGAAACTATTGGAGCGATTTTAACATTGCTTCCTTCAACCAACTTTGGCAGCGATAATGGTAATCCTGCTCCTGAAATTATTAGGTCTATGTTTTCTTCAATACATGCCTTTACCATTTCACCATAGTTATTTATTGCAACCATTAAATTAACCCCAATTATTCCATTAGGGCTTATTTCTTTTGCTTTTCTAATTTCTTTTCTCAAGGCTCTGATATTTGCTTCTTTTGTATTTGTAATAAAATCAGGTTCTCTATATCCTATTTGCACACCTGAAATTATTCCAACTGCACCTTCATTTGCCACTGCAGAAGCCAGTTTATATCCTGAAACTCCAATTCCCATTCCGCCCTGTATTATAGGTATACTTGCAATCAAATCTCCTATTACTAAAGGAGGTAAACTCATAAGATCCTCTCCTTACACTGTTTTGATACTCAAATATTTTGATAATCAAAGTATATATTAACAGTAAAATAAAGTCAACACATTTTTAAAATTCTTTAACACTATATCCCAAAATTTAAATATTTTAGTGGGTTCTCAGGCTGACCATTTATTCTTACCTCAAAATGTAAATGAGGACCAGTACTATTCCCTGTACTTCCAACTTCACCGATTTTATCACCTTTTTTCACATATTCACCTTCATGTACCCCTATAAAACTGCAATGGCCATATACTGTTTCTATTCCATTACTATGTTGAATTTTTATCACATTTCCATATCCATCTTCATAATGTGCAGTTATGATTTTTCCATCCCAGGCAGCATAAATAGGAGCTCCCATTGCCGCTCCAATATCTATTCCCTTATGCTGTTTTCCCCATCTCATGCCGAAATTTGATGTGATTGTTCCTAAAGCAGGGGTAAATAGTGTAACCTTCTGTGAAGCTCTTGACAGTGCTGCTCCTTTTTTCACTCCTGTAACATTAAAGCAAACTAATGCTTCATTATTTTTATCGCTAAGAATTATCTTCTCAGAGACTGCATCTATGGTAGATATTTTAGATATGTCTGCATTAACTTTTACAAAAGTGATTTTATTATTTAATTTATAACCTTCCAACTGATTTATGTTATTTTTCTTTATATAATAATCTTTTACTTTATCCAATACTTTTACTATTTCAGCTTCATTATTTAGGTATCCAATTATTTTCCCATCTGCTTTCATAATTACAGCTGGTACTTCTATTCTTATATTATTTTTAATTGAATTTTTGATAAATTCCTCACTGCTTAACAATTGATAATCAATTTTCACCTGCTGGAACTTTATTTCTTCCTTTATATTTACTCCTTTATGTTCATTCATTAACTGAGACTTTACTTTTTCATTTACTCTATTAAAATCTTCTTTATCCCTAACATATGCAATTGCAGTATTCCCTAAATAGACCTCCCAAGCATTTGGCCTTAGCGAAATACATCCCATAACACAAGCGGTTACGGCAATAAAAAAAGCCACAAGGCAGATGATTTTTTTAATATTCATATCTATATTCAAAACTAACAGTCCTTTCAGTAATTATTTATTGTCATAACTAATATTTTGCTCTAAATATCCCAAAAAATACAATCTTTATTATAAAATCTTATATCACACTAACATTGAGATAGTATATTTATTTTGGTATAATTAATTGTTGATAAATACTATTATAGTAAATAGAAAAAAATAGAAGAGGAGGAGTTACGTTAAAGCAAATAACATTATAAAGTTTTACGTAACAGTTATTTTATTTATGAGTACTTATGTTTTTAAAAATAATTCATTTAGCTATACCCCTGTTAGTAATGTTTTTATAGATAAGTTCATGCCAAAGGCTAGAGGAGAATTTGTAAAAGTTTATCTTTTAGGTTTGAAATACTGTATGTCAGGAGAACTTGGCGTTAGCTCCGTTATAATGTCATCTACTCTCCACTTACTTGAAACAGATGTTATCAACGCCTGGAATTACTGGGGTGATGAAGGCGTTGTTGAAGTTGTTCCTGTAGATAACATGGGGAATTTTTCAATAAAGTTCTTAGATTTAGACAGCTTAATACCAGAAAAAAATAACAGCATTGATCTGCTTAGGGAATTAGATAATAATTCAGTAAAAGATATGCTTCAAGATGTGGAAAAGCTTATTGGAAGGCCTCTTTCTTCAAAGGAAATGTCCATGTATATAGGCTGGTCAAAGGATTATGGGTTTTCTCCAGAAATCATTCTTTTATTAGTACAATATTGTGCATCAAAAGGTAAAACCGACTGGAGATACATAGAGAAAATTGCCATAGCTTGGTTTGATGCTAAAATAAAAACTGTAGAAGAAGCTCAAATTTTTATTAAGAAACATGAGGATAAGTGGGTTTCTATAAGAAAAATATTAGGCTACCTTGGCATAAAAGATGGAGAAGTTATGAAGCCCCAGGAAGATTTATTAAGTAAATGGATCACAATGTATAACTTCCCTTTAGAAATAATTTTTAAAGCCAGTGATATATGTTTTCAGAGAATTAATAAAGCTGATTTCAAATATATTGATGGCATTTTAACAAGCTGGTTCAAAGATGGAATAAAGTCTTTGCAGGATATTGCTATAAAGGATAGTAAAAAGACATCAAACAAAAAAGTCATTTAATAACTATGAACAAAGAGATTATGATTTTAATGCATTAGAAAAAAAATTATTAGGATGGGATAATAATGATTAAAGGATATCAAGGAGACATTTTAAAAAGCTATGAGTTAATTAGAGATGAAGAAAAAAATTTATTAGCTGACAGAAGAAAAGAGATTTCAGAAAAAATTCCTTACATATCTGATATAGAAAACCAAATTGGGAAACTAAGCATAGAACTTTCCCTTGTTATGTTAAAGAATATTCCTGATAAAGATGATAATATTAAATATTTAAAAAATAAAATAACCGAATTAAGGATGAGAAAAATCGAATTATTAGTTAGCAATGGCTATACCATGGATTATCTAGATCTTCATTATAGATGTCCAAAATGTAAAGATACTGGTTTTATAGGTGCAGATAAGTGTTCATGTTTCAAACAAAAATTAGTTTCTCTTTATTATAAAAATTCAGATTTGACCTTACTATTAAAAAATAATAATTTTAGCAATTTTGATTTCAGGTATTTTTCAACTTCAAGGGTTTCAAATGAACCTGACAGCCCAAGAAAAAACATCGAAAAAATTCTATCTAAAAGTTGGAACTTTATAAACTCTTTTAGTGAAAACAGTGAAAATTTATTATTTTATGGCACTTCTGGTACAGGTAAAACCTTTTTATCCCATTGTATAGCTAAAGAACTTTTAGATAAAGGATATTTTGTAATATACAGAACAGCCGACGACTTAATCCAAAATCTTAAGCATATAAAGTTTAACGAAGACACCGACATTGAAAATCTATTATTAAACTGTGACTTGTTGATCATAGATGACCTTGGTTCCGAACAAATCAGTGTATTTTCAAAAACTGAATTGTTTAACCTGGTTAATAAAAAACTTTTAAGTGGGAAAAAAATGATAGTTTCAACAAACTATAGTTTGGAAGAAATCTTAAAGAGTTATTCTGAAAGAATATCATCTAGACTTTTAGGTAATTTTAATTTATGTAAGTTTTACGGGGATGACATACGAATCCAAAAAAACATAAAAAAATAGAAATAAAAAAAACTGTAAGTAAACCTTACAGTTTTTTTATGGCGACCTAGAAGGGACTCGAACCCTCGACCTTCGGCGTGACAGGCCGACACTCTAACCAACTGAGCCACTAGGCCATAATAATGTGGTGGGCACAA
>JAQSXU010000073.1 GCA_029256485.1 Clostridiaceae bacterium | reverse complement strand
TTAAAGATGTAATAGACTTTAGAACAAGAAAATTTTATAAAGAGAGGTTAGAGAAAAATTATGAAAAATTATAACAAACTAGTAAGAGATAAAATACCAAAGATAATAGAAGCTTCAGGAAAAAAGTTTGAAACAAGAATAGCTTCAAAAGAAGAGCAAGCAGAGCTGATGGAGAAAAAGCTTCAAGAAGAAGTTAATGAATTTATAGAAGATAAGAATCTAGAAGAGCTTGCCGATGTAATGGAAGTACTTTTCGGATTAGCTAAGAATTTGGGGTATAGTGAGGAAGATTTGGTTAAGAAGAGATTGGAGAAGAGAGAGGAAAGAGGAGGATTTGAGGAAGGGGTTATGTTGGAGAGGGTTTGGGATTAGTAGTATAGAGCCGATATGATTTGTACGGCTATTATATATAAAAAGATGAATATAGAATAAAGAACAAAATTATTTTTAGAGCTGATGAGATAAGGGAGTTTTAGGTATGTGATGATATTTAAGAATAGTAGTTTTTAGTGTGAAATGTTCACTTAATTAAAAAGTATTATAAAGGAGAAGTTTATGATTTTATATAATAAATTTCAACAGGAAGTAGACAGTTTAATTAACATGAATTTAGCAATTACTGAATATAAAGTTAGTATTTATGATGAAATGTCTAAATATTTACTTGAGAAAAAGTGCGCTAATGGATCAGTTTTGATAGATAAAGCAAAAAATAAAATGGATCGTTATGTAAAAAACTTAAAACAGGATTTAATTGATATAGAAGATATTTTTAATCAAATATCAATTTTTATTGATAACCTATTTAAAGATAATCAGATTATACCAAAAAAATTTAATATTGGTAATGGAGAAATTTATAAAATAGTAACAAATGAAAATTATACTTTTATGTATTATATAGGATTTGATGATTTTAAAAATCTGCATAAGTATGGAGTTATTGATGTGTCTGTTAATAAAAGAAAGATCAATAAATTACATAGTAAAATAATATTTTCAGAAAAAATAGATTTAAATATGTATATTGATTTTAAAATATATTTTCAAGAACTAGTTAATAAATTTGATAAGGTTAATACTGTTGATAAACTAAATGTAATAAATAATAAAATTCAAAATAAATTATTAGATTTTTTCAATATTTATGGTGATGAAAATTTACATTTATTTTTAATAAAAGACAGTAAAAAAGTAGAAAAAATTGTGGGTATATCTGGAAATGAAATATCTAAATTACTAATAGAGACATTTAGATATACTAAAATAAAAATTAAACTTATATCAAAAGGGTATGAAATTAAAAGTACAGATTTTTTAGAACTGATAGATTTACAATTAATTATTATGAATTGTCAGAAAGAACTTATAAAATGTATTAAAAATAAAGAGGAAGAGTTTAAAGACATATATGAAAAATCTATTGAAAGTAATAGTAAAGAAATTGAAACACTAAAAAAGAAACTGAATATTAGTACAGAAAAATTAAATGAGATAGTTAATGAAATAGAGTAATTATATTGATTATAAATTTTTATTTCAAATAATGTCACTGTACCATTTTTGGTACACCTATCATGCTACAATAAATGTGATGGGTGTATTTTTTATATGTTTCAAAAATAAGGTAGGGGGTAGAATATTGTTAACTTATACAGAAAACAAAGGTTTGGAAATAATATATTTTATTGCTACAGGGCTAATGAAACTGGAAAAGCAGGTAGAAGAAAAAAGTTTATTTTATCCTTATCCAAATGAATTAAGAATTGGATTAGATAAATTGGCAGTTTTAAGTATAGAAAAAAATATAGAGTATCCTAAGAATATAACTGATGCTATAAAACTATTTCATATACCCATTAAACAATGGGGAGTTATAGATACAAACATATTTAAGGATGATGAAACATTAATGGAAGATGGACAGCTATCAGATACTTGTATAGATTTTTCAATGAAATATAAAGATGTAGAAACAGAATTGACAGAGAGACTTATTTTAAATGTTATGAGTCTATGTAAGGCAGAAGGTAAGCCGGAGGATTATGTAAAATTTAGAAGGAAAATATCAGAGAATCCATTTATGAAGAAGCAGGATGTTGTGAGTTTCAGTATAGAAAAAATTAACTGCTGTGCTTCAGATATGTTTAAAAATGCATATGAAGAAATACCCCTATCAGCAATTCATGAAGGAAAATGCTATGTATGCAGCCATTGTGGATGGATTATAGAGTGGAGAGATAATATACCTAGATGTGATAGTCCATTATGTAAAGAATACACAGATTATTTTAAAAAAGTAAAGGTTATAGAAGAAAATCCTAAAAATATAATGAGATTGAAACGAGGTGTTCACAGATTTATTGCAAGACCAGCTATACATGAATTGTTATTGGAAAAAAAGCTTTTAAAGTTAGGGCTTGAAGTTCAATTATGGCCAAACTATGATGCTTATGATTTAAAAATAGTTTTTCCAGATGGAGAGATTTGGGCTGTAGATGTTAAAGATTGGGCTAATCCATATTTATTGGCCAAAAGTATTGATGTATTTAATGAAGAACCATTCTGGGATAAAGCTTTTTATGTAGTTCCTCAATATAGGAAGAAACATTGTAGAGATTATAAAAAGATATTTAAAAATAATTTTGAAAAGCAGAAAAGTATCTATATGGATATGGAAAATGAATTTATAAAAAAAGTTAAAGATAAATTATGGTGAGGGGAAATCTATGAGAGAAACTAATGAATGGAAAAGGGAATTAAAAAAAGAATTAAAAGAGTTTTTTAAAGATAACAGTAATATTAATCCAAGTAAGTTTTGTGATATTGAATTAGGATTATATCTATGGGAAAAAATCAATCCAGATGAGAATTGTGAGGATTTGTGGGTATTCCTTGTAGGCTATCATTTTAATACTGAAGTTTTTAAAAATTTATCTAAAGAATTAAGATCATATATAGCTAAGTTAAGATTTTATTTAAAATATTTTAAGTCAAAACAAATATGGAAGAACAGCTTAGAAGAATATAAGAAGATAGAACAAATATGTAGATTATATGATTTTGATAATGAAAATAAACTAAAAAGAAGAGAAGTTACAGTGTGCTCAAAACGTGAAGACATTTATGAAAAAACTTTAAAAAGAGCATTGAATCATAGTAAAAAAGATTTTAAATGGAAATTAAATGGTGAAATAAGCTTTGATTATGATAAATTTAAAGATTCAGTTACTATTCCGGAAAATTGGGAGAAGATTACTGAAAATAAAAAAAGTATTATTAATCTAAAAAATAATAGACAAAAATCACCAATAACAATTAAATTATCAGGTCTTATAGAAACTGCAAAATGGATGGATAATAAATTAAAAAGTGGGGATTGGGAAAATCGTATTAAAAGGATTGCAATCCTTATACCTAATTGGGAAGATGAATTAGAACCATCAAATAAATTTACACTAGATGGCATTTTCAATTTAGTAGGAATGGTTAGCTCAGGAAAATCAACATTAATGCAGATATTAGCTGTATGGGCAGCAAAAAATAATTATCATATCACATTAATTGTAGATAGTGTAGTTGCAGTTATGAATTTGGTACAGCTCATGGAAAAATTAGAATTAGATTCATCACCAATACTTGGAAAGCATAATAGAGATAATCAGCTAAAAAAATTACATTTTGCAAAAGGTAATCAGAATTTTAATGAACTAGTTAATGAAAGTATTTTTAAATGGGTAAGTACTATTTGTCCACTTAATGGATTAAGAAAGGATACTACAAAGAATAAGCCTTTTAAACCAGGAGAGGAGCCTTGCAATAAACTTTATTTAGAAGAAAAAGTTTATTATTATTGTCCTATGTATTATAGTTGTCCAATTCATAAATCGTGGAATGAGATATATAAATCTAGAGTTATAGTAACAACTCCAGCAAGCTTAATTTATACCCATGTACCTATTCAAAATTCTAGAGAAAATATAAGAGTACTTGAACTTGTTTATAATCTAAGTGACATTATTGTATTTGATGAGGTTGATAGAGTGCAACTTCAAATGGATGGATGTTTTTCGCCAGCACAGGTTTTGGCAGATGGTAAAGATAAAGCATGGCTAAACACACTTGGGAATAAAGTTGGCGATGTATTTTATAGAAGTGGAAGAAGGCAGCTTAGAGAGCAAAATTTAGAAAACTGGTTTGAAGCACACAAAAATGTACAAAACGCTGTAAACAGCTTATACAATATTCTTATAACAAAGGAAAAAATGAGAAACTGGGCAGCAAAGGACCATTTTTCAGCTCAGTGGCTAATTATAAAATTTGTAGAATCATTAAAAGATAAAGACAATAAAAATATTCAGAATAATCTATTTAATTTTAGAAAAGATCCTATGGGAGTAGAAAATGATAGTGTATTATGTGAGGCATGGTCTAATATAAGTGTTAGTCCAAAATCTAATATTGGGTATAAAAAAATCAAAGAATGGTGCATAGAATTTCATATAAATGAAGAAGAAGTAGAGGATTTATATGATAAATTAGAAATTATAGTGGTTACAGCAGTACTTGAAAATAACTTGAAAATTTTAATTGATGAATGGGATGAAGCTGAAAATGCTTTTCAACTAAGTACAGAAGAGCTAACTTTCTTTAAAAATTATTTAAGGGATTATTCTACAATAATACCAGAGTCACCTATGGGAAATTATTTTGGATTTATGTTTGAAGAAGGCAAAAATGAAGAAATGGGGAAACTTCAAGTATTTAGATTTATGGGAATAGGAAGGTATATACTAACTAACTTTTCTACACTATTCGAAGATTTAGATGGAGAAAAGGGACCTCATACGCTATTACTTTCAGGAACAAGTTGGGCACCAAAATCTGCATCCTACCACATACAACTTCCAGTAAATGCAGTGTTGAAAGCGCCAGACTCTGAATTTGCAGCCATTGAAAAAAGTCAGTTTATATTTAAGCCAGCTTATTATGAAAATGAACCAATTATTGTATCTGGTGAATCGGATAAAAATAAAAGATTGAAAAACTTAAAAAGGATTGTAGATTATATAACAGAAGAAGGAACAAGTGTATTTGATAATTTTAGTATTTTAGATAAAGAGATAAATATGCTTCAAAAAGAAAAAAAGCAACTTTTAATGCTTACAGGCAGTTATGAAGAAGCTAAAGTTGTTCAGAAATATTTAATTGAAAAAATGAAAAATAAAACTTATTGGAAGAAAGAAGATATTTATAGATTAGAAAGTGATGGAGAAAGTTTCGAAGATTCAGATGAACCATATATAAGAAGATCCATCGTAAATAATTTTGCTAGTAAAAAGGCAAAGATACTTATTGCCCCACTTCTAGCTATGGAGAGAGGTCACAATATACTGAATAAGGATAATGTAGCATTGCTAGGAAGTGCATTCTTTTTAGTTAGACCAATGCCTATACCAAATGATATGAATAATAATACAGTGTATATAAATAATTGGGCTTTAGATAAGTTTTCAAATACAAAGTGGATAAATGTTTTAGGAAAGAATCCTACAGTAGGAATGATAGGAAATGAATTTAGAAAGAAATGTGAAGAAATTTGGCGCTTAAAGATGTATAAGATGATAAACCATTACGGAGGTACAAAGTCTATGGATAAAGATAATCTTAAGGAATTGTACTGGACTCAGCTAGTTCTTATTTGGCAAGTTATAGGTAGACTTATAAGAGGTGGACAAAGTGCAAGAGTTTATTTTATGGATGCAGCCTTTGCAATTGAAATTGCCAAGGGATCTGGTAATGAAAGATTTAATAATAGTATGTTACTTGGAATAAAAGAAGTATTAGATCCATATTTTGATGAAGATGAGATTGAAACTAATACTATAAATAAAAATTTAGCAATGGCTTTATATGGACCATTTTATAAGGCTATTAGCAATATAAGGGGGATGGGTTAGCATGTCAATAGAATTAAAGCCATTATTATTTATACCTAAACAAGGGAGTGAGGTAAAAACTAATCTGCATATTTTAGATTTTCCAAGGGAATGGATTGATAGTATCAAAACAATATATGAACAAAATTTAGGCAGAGAAAAGGTCACTTTGCCAGCTAAAAGTTTAAATGCTGCAGTTATTGCCTTATTTCCGGAAGTAGTTACTGTTACAGCAGAAAAATATTTTGCAAAAGGTAATGGATGGATCATATCAACAAAGGAAATCGATACATCTCTTATTTTTAATATAATTAAAGCGTGGATAAATGAAGAAATATTTAAGGATATAAACAAAGATAAAGTTGAAAATGTAGTTTCTAAAATGAAAGTTAATGAGTTAAAATGGAGTATTAAAGATATTAATATATTTCAAGATAATAAATTTAAAAATGGAACTTCGAAGCCTGAAAATGAGTACTTTAATGCTGCTCCAGAATATTTTTGCAATAAATTATGTAATATGAATAGTAGCTTTACTTTGAGTGGAATAACATTGAATTTTAAAAGATGTGGTACTGCAGAAATGATGTCATGGCCACCAGAGGTTTATACATATAAAGATAAGAAATATTATTATTCAATAGCAATAAAGTTTTCTATTCAAACCATACCCTTTTATTCCTCACCAGTTATTTTAATGAATGTCTCTACTAGGAGATTTGTCAGTGAAAATTTGATAAGTGAAAGTGGATACATAAAGCTTCCATGGGAGAACGATACCTCAGTTTTTTTATCAACTAAAACTTATTGGTATGATGAAAAACAAACCTCAGGATTTACAAGAGCAAATTTAAAAGTTGATTTTAAAGGGCCTGAAATTATATGGAAAGATAAATTATCAAAAATATTTAATAGTTTGGATTTAAATTCAAGGCTTCCAGAGGCACAGGAATTATCTGTTGATCCATTAAAGTACTTAGAATCCAATAGAGAAGTTAATATTGTCATTTCTAACAGTAATTTTACAAAAGATAATCATTTGGTTGGAATTGGGGTAAGTATGAAGGACTTAAAAGAAATTTGTAATCAGATATCTTCTAAACTTACGGAATTAAAGAAAATTGATAATATTAAAAGAGTAAGTAAAAAATTTAGAAGTACAGAATTACTTAATAAACCTATAGAAATTAATAGAGAATCTTTAGCTAAGATAGTTGGACAAAAGCTTAAATTAGAAATAAGGTATGATACTGACGAAATAAAGGAAGCACTACAAGCAGCAATTATAAAAATTTTTGGATTAAAAGATATAGAAAACAATAATGGAATTTACTTTACACCAGAATTAGAAGTATCTTTAGAAGTGTTGCCTATAGGAAGCAAAATTGCTTCAACTCTTGAAGGAAAAAGTGGTCACAATGATAGAGTTAAATATATAAATAGTGCTATATTGGAAGCAGAAATACCTACCGGAACCATTATAGAGTTAAAAGGCAAAAGTGAATGGAAAAAAGGTGATCCTAAAGGAGCAATAAGAGAAGGCTTTGGAAAGACAGGAAGAGTAACACAATTTATAACACCAAATGCCAAAAAAGATAATGAAAAAATTAAAGATAATATTACATTGAGGGCAGAAAATGCTGTGTGGGATTTGATAAGACAACTAGGTTATATTACATGTGAACCAGAATTAAAAATAATTAAAGGAAATATACCTGAGCAAATGTCTATATTTGGATTATGGATGATAAGAAATAATGGAAATGATATGAGAAAGCAAATAGCATTCCCTGTTGCAGTGTATATGAATAGTAATTCCTGTGAGATAAAAATAAAATGTCCATTATTTAATAAATGGTTAAATTATAGAGAAGCACTTTTAGAAATTTGTAAGCAAAATAATTTATTTAAAGTTAAAGGAGAAACAAAGAGCAAATTTAAATTGAACAGAGAAGAAGTAAATATGTTCATAAGGCGCTTTATGAATGAGATTAGTGAAGTTGGACCAGCTTTATTATTAATGGATTCAACTAATATAAGATCGTATTGGGGATGGGTAGCCGATAAAAATATGGATAAAGAAGAAATTTGGGTAGGTAAACCAGAGGAAAAATTGGACATGTCAAAGTTTAAAGATTTAAGAATAATAAAAACAAGAAGTGGTTATGAAGTTCCGACTTATTATGGTGAAGAAAATGAAGTTACAAAATATACTGGAGGTTTATTTGAACCTTTTGAAGGAGTATTTTGGAGTCTTGCAAGAAAACCAGTAACAATGAAATCATCTAAATTAGGTAGAGCAGATGGAGCAAGAATTGAAACACCTAATAAAGATTTTAAATTTCAAAATTTAGTAGAGATAACTCCTATATATGTTCAAGAAGATGATGATATTTATGGATGGGCATACGTAGTTCATAAAATGAGAGTTATGCTTTTTTATTATAATGATTTCACTATATTACCAGCACCACTGCATTTAGCTAAAAAGATTGAGGAATATATTTGGCAGATAGAGTAGAAAAGATCTTAAAATCTAAATTTTCAAAGAGGATAGGTCGGAAATTTATTTGAGGTAAAATATAATATATTTATAATAGACCGTTAAAAGCTAGAGTATTTCTAGCTTTTAATTTTTGTATAAAACACATGAAATTTACCATTACAATATTTGGACGTGATATAATATATTATAAATGTTGGGAAATAGATTAAATGCATTAGTAATATTTTATGGGGTGAGAATTATGAAGAGGCAGCTTTATTTTGAACCGATGTTTTCTAATAGAAGAGAGAAACTTATAGAATTATGTGTAGAATTGCAAAATCAAGGTAAAAACTTTATTTATATATTACCTTCAAGAGAAGCACTTGGTTACGTAAGATACAAGTTTTTAGAGAAGCTTGGAGGTATTATAAATTCAAAAATCATAATGTTTGATGAGTTTGAAAAAGATATTACCGGAAATGATATATCAAATGAAAAAATAGTTTATCAGGATATTCAAAGGCTTTTAATTAAGGGTATATGTGAAAAATTAAAGGGTGAACTTAAATATTTTAAAAATATATGTACAAAGAATGGCTTTATAGAAGAGAGCCATTCTTTTATAAAAAACCTTAAGAGAAACTGCATAAGTGTAGATAAATTAAATGATATTATAGAAAAAATTCAGGATGAGATATTAAAAGAAAAAATTTTTGATTTACAGCTTATATATGAGAAATATAATAATTGTTTAAGTAAAAAGGGGCTTTATGATATAAATGATATATCTTTATTGGCTTTAAATAAAGTTAAAGGGTATGGGGTTTTAAATAAAATTGATACCATAATTATTGATGGATTTATTAATATAGATAAGGTAAATCAAGATTTAATAAGAGAGATTTCATTATTAAATAAAGTAGATATTTATGTGAATTGCCCTTATGTAAATCACTTAACTTTAAGTTTTATTAAAGATGAAATATTAAAACCATTTAAGGGCATAGAATTTGATGTACAGTATAAAGCTGATAATTTATATGAAACAAAATCACAATTCAAAGAGCTTTCAGAAAAGTTATATTCAGGGGAAAAGATGAAGGCTAAACCATCAGATATAACTATTATAAAATATCCGTGTATTGCTTCAGAGGTAAGAGAGACGGCTAGAAGCTTAAAAGAAAAGCTTATAAACGGCATAAGACCAGAAGATATAGCATTATTTATAAACAGTAAAGATGAATATTCGTCAGTTTTAAACTCTGTTTTTAAGGAATTTCAAATACCTTTATATATGAACTATGAGGTGCCATTGTCAGATGCTAAGTTAAGTAGAGATATACTTGAAAAGTTAAGAGGTATTGATTTAGAAAGTGCCAATGCGGAAGAATGGTTTAAAATTCTTCAGGAAGAAGTAGACATTATAAGTAAAGATACCTATACAATTCTCAGCAAAGCTTTTAATTTTAATTTGAATTTTCAAGAAAAATTATGCTTGAAGGCTTTTGAAGGAATGCAAAGATTAATTAATGATATGAAAGATAGCTTTATAATTTGTGGAATAATTGAAGATAATTTTGATAAGCAGGAATTTATTAATAATTTTACTCAGTATCTCGAGGGTACCACCGTTACTATTGAAGCAGCAAATAATGCAGGAGTAAAAATATTAAATACAGATCTTGCGAAAGGGATCTTTCACAAATACATATATGTACTTGGATTAAATGATGGTGAGATGCCAAGGGTAATAAAAAATGACGGACTTTTTGATGAATTAGAAGTTGTAAAGCTTAGGGATGTTGGCATTCAATATGAGGATTATCTATGGGAGCTTTCTAGAGAAAAAATAAGGTTTAATCTTTGCCTCTCATCAGCACTAGAGAGTATAACATTATCATATAGAAGCTCTGATGAAGACGGAAAGTTTGCAATTCCTTCTCCATTACTTGAGGAGGTTAAATTTGTTACAGGTATAGAAACTTATAAAACAATTACAATGAGAGATAGATTCAATATTCCAATTAGTAATGCTATGAGCAGATATGAATTAAAAGCTATTAATTTAAATAGTTATTTTGAGAAAAGGTATAGAGATTATAATGAAATGAGTTTAGATGAACAGATAAGGTTGATTTCTAAATTCGAAAATAGTATAACAAATTTCATTAATAGAGGTGAAGTTGAATATCACAGAGAAAGAGAACAACATTTTAATAAGTATGAGGGGAACCTTAAAGGAGTTATTGAAGATTTAGTAATTAATAAAGGAAGTTTTTCGCCTTCAAGATTGAATACATATTTAAAATGCCCATTTAGCTATATGATGCAGAATATATTCGGATTAGAAGAAGTACGTGAGGAAGAAGAAAATTTATCACTTATGGAAATAGGAGATTTTTATCACAGAGTCTTAAATTATTATTATAGTGGTTTGCAAAATTTTACTACTTTTGATGAAGTTAGATTTGAAGAGAGAGTAGATAAAGCTTGGATTGAAATGAGAGCTTTAGAAATATCAGAGGATGATGAGCAGAAGCTTAAGGGAAAACTTGAGGCTACCGTTAAAAATTTTATTCAATGTGATTTAAAAAGGATAAATAGCTTTGAAAAAGAGAGTGGAAATATAATAAGGCCTTATGTACTTGAAGAGTTTATAGAATCTGATTTATTTGGTATTCCTATCACTTGTAAGGTGCATAGGGTTGATCTAGAATATTTTATTAATAATGGAAAATATGTGCCGACAGGAAAATTTATTGTTTATGACTATAAGAAAAACAAAATTTCAGACATAGATAAAATGCTTGAAAAAGAAAACTGCCAAATTGCATTTTACTATTATTTTGTAAGTGAGTATTTGAAGAAAAAGCTTAAAATTGAAAATTTAGATTGTATAGCATTGCTTTATTTAAGTGTAGAAGGAACAAATAAAAGCGTTAAAAAGAATGGACTTTATAGAACAGAATTTAAGAAAGCACTAGGTTTTACTGGAAATAGCAAATTTGATATGGATAAAGAAATGTTTTATGTATTTTTAGGATTTTTAAAAGACTTAATATTGGAAGCTATCAATAATATTAAAGATGGATATTTTCCATATAAGCTTTATTGTGAATGTTTTGATAAATTTAACTATAGTGATTGTTATTATAAGGAAATGTGTAGATTTAGTAAAAATAAAATGAGTGTGTTGGCGGAGGTATGATAATGGAAAAAAGTATTTTTGAATTAAGTGATGAACAGAAAGCTGCTGTTGATATAAGAAGAAATATTGCTGTCTCTGCAGGAGCTGGTTCTGGAAAAACAAGGGTACTTTCTAATAGGTTTTTAAGTCTTTTGGAAAGTGGATTAAATATAGAAGAAATTGTGGCCATTACCTTTGCAGATAAATCTGCACTTGAAATGAAAGAAAGAATAAGATCCGCTATTAATAAAAAGATTGAAAGTGTTGAAGATGAAAATAAGGCGATGTGGAAAAGTGCATTAGATAAGTTAAGTAGAGCTAACATCAGTACTATACATAGTTTTTGTGCAAAGATTATAAGGGAAAATGCAGCAAGTTTAGGCATTGATTTTAAATTTTCTATACTAAGTGATATACATAAAAATAAAATACTGGAAGAGGTAGGACAGAAGGCATTAGAAAAGTTTATGAACTCTGTAAAATATGAAAATATAATAGATAAGCTTTATGAACTTTATGGCGAGGAATATTTCAGTTCAAAAATTATAAATGAACTTTTAGAAATCAGAGAAAAAATTATGGAAGCAGGAAAAAAAGTAGAACAGGTTTACAATGATTTTAATGAAGATTATTTAACTGAACTTTTACTTTCAATTCTCTTAGAAATTGAAGATTTATACATGGAATATAAATTAAATTTAGATCTGCTAGATTATAATGATCTTGAAAATTTATGTTGCGTAATACTTCAAAACCCTAGAGTTGTAAGTAGATATAAAGAGAGATACATAAGATTTTTAGTTGATGAATTTCAGGATACTAATAGAGTTCAAAAGAATATTATATACAGCTTAGTAACAGATGAAAATAAAAACTTGATTCCTAAAAGTTTATTTATAGTAGGAGATTTTAAGCAGAGTATATATGGTTTTAGAGGAACAAACTACAGTATTTTTAAAGAGGTATCAGAAGATATAGGTAAAGATGGAATGAAGAGTTTAAGTACTTGTTACAGAAGTGAATCAGAAATAATAACTGGGATAAACGAAATATTTAGTAAGCTTATTAACAATTATGAATGTTTAATATCACCAGAAGAAAAATGTTTTAAAGAAAAAAGATTAATGCTTTTAACATATAAAAATAAGAAAAGTAACAGTGGGGGTATTATAAAGGAAATTAAAGAATCAATTAAAAATAAAACAACTAGCTTAGAAGAATTTAATGATATGTTAGAAGAGTTAAAGAAAAGCTATAATAATGCAAAATCAGAAAATTTAATTAGCAGCAATGCTGTAATTAGAGGTATTAGAAGATTTTTAGACAAAGGGTTAAAATTTAGGGATATCTGCATATTAGTTAGAAGTAAATATATTATTTCAGACATAGAAGAAGAACTAAAAAAATTTAATATACCTTACTGTATTATAGGTGGAAGAGGATTTTATGATAAATCAGAAATTAGAGAGATATTGAATTTATATCAGGTCATTCAATATGGATTTGATGAAAGAATTGATAGTGAAAAGGAAAAAAAACTTATTAGGACTCTTAGAAGTTTTATTTTCAATATATCTGATGATTTGATTTGTAAAATTAAGGTGGATCAATTAGAAAATAATTGTTGTAATTATTATAAAGCAATGGAATTTACTATAGATGGTTTGAAAAATGTTGAAGATAAAGAAGCTTTAAATAATGTTTATAAACAGTTAATAGGGTTAATAGAAGTAAGAGACAAAGTAAGTGTGGTGCAGTTATTAAATAGTATCATTAAAGAATGTGGAATTAGGGAAACGGTGTTATCGCAAGAAGGTGGTTTACAAAAATTTATAAATATAGAAAAACTTGTTCATGAGGCAGAAAAGTTTGATAAAGAAGAACTTTTTTCACCTGAGGAGTTTTTAAAGTATATTGATCTTTTAAATGAAATTCATTTGGAAGATGCAGAGGCATCTTTAGATACAGAAGATGCAGAGGCTATAAAGATTATGACTATACATCAGGCAAAGGGATTAGAATTTGAAGGGGTTATTATACCTAGTATTGATGCAGATCAACTTAATATGAGCCGTAAAGAAATAAAAAATCATAATTTTGTATTTTATAATGGAAAAATTGTTTCTAAATACTCATTAGATAGTTCTAAGGAAACTGAAGAATATAAAAATTATACTGATTATAAGCTATTAAAGGAAGTTGAAGAATCCATAAGAGTTCTTTACGTTGCACTAACTAGAGCAAAAAAGTATATTTTAATGGTTGGAGCTGATACAGAAGAAGAACCAACTGGAATAAATGAGGATAAA
Organism: Clostridiaceae bacterium; assembly: GCA_029256485.1. The sequence continues at coordinate 9,031 of JAQSXU010000073.1, read as the reverse complement.
GAAAAGATAGATAAATTAAATACATTTTTAAAACAAATCAATTATGCCTTAAAAGTAGGAAATGCAGATGAACAGGTAATTGAATTTTTAAATTACGAAGAAATTTCTGATATGTATAAGGTTCAAAATATAATTAAAGCTAGAGAAAGAGTAAATGAAAAAGGTCTTATTAAAAGGTTGGTATTTAAGAGTGAAGTTAAATCAAAAAATTATGTCAGTGCATCTAGGTATATGAGATATACAAAATGTCCAAGGAGATTTTATATAGAAAATGTATTAAATATAAAACCAAATAACTATGATTTGCATAAAGTAAGCAATGCTGAATTTAAAGAAATGCAAGAGGAAGAAGTAATAGGTAATATACAAAATGAATATAATGATGATAAAAAACTCACCAATTATGTAAAAGCGTCAGAATTAGGGAGTTTAGTTCACAGGGTTTTAGAGTACAGATTGAATAAAATTAATATTGATTATAATGTGCTCATACATAAAGCATATATAAGTTTATTTGGTGAAGACAATTCATTGAATGAAAGGGCTAATTTATATAAAAAAGTTAAAAGATATATTGATAACTATAAAATAATAGAAAAGAATAGAGAAAATTTAGGTGATCTAGTTTTTTGTCAAGGTGAAGTTTCTTATACCCTATGTCCGTTAGATGATAAAAAAACTATGATTGTAGGTTTTATTGATAGATTAGAAGTGTTTCAAAAGGATAATAAGTATATTGCTGTTATTACAGATTATAAGACAAATCATATTGATTGTGATAATATTGAAAAATTGGTTGATTTATATTCAGTGCAGCTAAACTTTTATGGAAAAGCTGTGAAAGATACATTTTGCATAAGGGGTAGAAAAATTGATGAAATAAATTTAAACCTTTATTTCCTTGATGTTGCTTTTGTTAGAAGTGTTAAGTTCGATGAAGATTTAATTATGAATAAGATTAAGAAAATGGATATTGTTTTTGGAAGAAATCTTGGAGAACTGTCTATAGAGCCATTTGAGAAAACAGATGTGGAACAATGTAAAGAATGTGATTACAGTAAGTTGTGCTTGAAGTAAATTTATTTTAGGAAAAGTAGTTTGGGAGGAATATTGTATTGGAAATAGAAGGGAAATCTAAATATAAAATTTTATATCTACTTGAAATATTAGAAAAGGAATCCGATGATGAACATAAATTATCCATGAAGAGTATTCAAGAAAAACTTGAAAAGAGGGGAATAAAGGCTGAACGAAAATCTATAAGCAGAGATATAAAGTTATTATGTGATTATGGCTATGACATAATAAGTTATGGAGAGAATAGAGAAGGATATTTTATGGCTAGCAGGAATTTTAATGTATCTGAGCTTAGGCTTCTAATAGATGCAGTGCTTTCTGCAAAATTTATAAGTGTAAAACAATCTAGGGAGCTAGTAGATAAGCTTAAGTTACTAACAAGTAAAGATCTTGCTAAAAAGCTTGAAAATCAACTTTATATTGATGAAAGAATAAAGACTAATAACGAATATGTTTATGAAAATGTAGATAAGCTTAATGAGGCTATTAGTCTTAATAATAAGATTTCTTTTAAATATTATAAATATACTCTTGAAAAGAACTTTGTAGCTTGTGCAGATGGTAAGTTATATATTAGAAGTCCATATAGTCTAGCATGGCATGATGATAAGTATTACATGATATGTGGACATAATAAATATGATAACTTAGGTCATTATAGAGTTGATCGTATGAGGAAAATAAATATTTTAGACGAGCCTAGAAGAAATTTTAATGAAGTTTGTGATTATAAAAATAATTTTGATACAGGTGACTATTTGAACAGAGTTTTTAATATGTTTACAGGTGAAGAGGAAACAGTGAAGATAAGATTTCACAAAGACTTAATAAATTTTGCTATAGATCAATTTGGAGAAGATGTATCTCTTCAGAAAATCGATAATGAGCATTTTGAAGTAATGACACAAGTCATGGTAAGCGATGGATTTATTTCTTGGATAATGCAGTTAGGTTCTAAAGCAGAAATTGTTTATCCACAAGAATTGAGAAATAGAATTAAAGAGATTATTGTGAAAATGAATAGTATTTATTAAATAGTGTACCATTTTTGGTACACTTGTTTTGATAATATTGTATTAAGAATAAAATTTTAATATAGAAGGATTAGGTATAAAGGATGATTAAATTAGGTTGGATAGATTTTTCTAATGAAGATAGAGAAAAAGTTATGTCTGTACTTGATATGATGAAAGAAAAAGGTGCAGTTGATGAACTAGGTATAGGAATAATAAGAGATAGATTAGCAGATCATTTGTTTCCAGGTTCATCGACAATACAAACTAGAGCAAAGTATTTTTTTATAGTACCTTGGTGCATCATGGAACTTGAGAAAAGAAACATAAAACCAAATAACTTTAAGAAAGATTTAGATAAACTAGAAATTGAAATTATATATAAACTTCTCGAAGGAGGAGAAGATTTAAGAGGGATTATTGGACAAGATTCTAAAGATAATTTAAAAAGAAAACCATCATCAATTTATTGGAATGGCTTAAGGCTTTATAAGATTTGTCCACATGATGTTTCTTTAAGTCAGTATATAGAAATTTTTAATGAATTAAAGAAACGTCAAAGAAAGATTAAATTAAAAGAAAAAAAAGATGATGATATAGGGGATGATAAAGATGCAGCTAGTTTAGGTGAGATTAATAACACTTGGCAAACAGTTATCCCAAGGGATAATTGGTTAAATGAATTAAATATTAAGTTATCAAAAGAAGAAGGAGAGTTTTTAAAGGATATTTAGAAGAAACTGCATTAAATGAAAGTAATGATATATATAATCTTCCATTCCAAGATAAATTACCTTCTAGATTAAATGAAATATTACAATTAGCTTTGGATTTTGGAAAAATATTGTATGGAGCCCATATACGCTTCAATATTATACTTCATGAGAAGAATGCAGTTGACTGTGATAAATATAAAATAGACTGGGAAGACTGGTGCGCTAGAAAGGAAAACTTTAATTGGGATAGTTTTAACTTAGAAAAATTATTTGCCCTTACTAATCCTAATGAAGATACAAGAGTATTTGTTACTAGATGGATAGAGTTTGTTAAGGATAATGATCATATTGATATAGAATTAATAGATAGATTAATTGAAAATAGGGAATACAGACTTAAAGGAAGTAGATCAAAGATTAAAAACTACTCTAAGGTTAATATCGATAATTGGGTTGGATTAAAATATCTAACTTATAGATGGGTAAATGTAAAAAGAATATTAGAAGATATTTATGAGGGGGTAAGTAAGGATGTTTAAACCAGATAGCTATAGTGATAGATTAGATTATGCTGAATTATTATATCCACCACAAGGTTATATTCTTTCTATGGCAATAGGTACAACCTATTCTTTAAACCTTGAGTCCATGCTTACGATACCAATATCCTTAGTATTATCCTCATCTTTTAGTGTAGGTGAGAATAAAGACAAGATTCATATCTTGGACGCACTAATTAGATCAATGGAAAAAATAAAGGTGTATTGTCAAAAAGGAAAAATCAAAGTGCCGGATAAAAAGTATAATTTATTTCCGTTACTTGAAGAAAGTATAGTTCAAGTTCTGCCTTTTGATAATAGCTCATTCCACCCAAAGGTATGGGTTATAAGGTATGAAAGTGAGAATGATAAGCCTATATATAAGGTTATTGTATTAAGTAGAAATTTAACTTTAGATAGAAGTTATGATATATCATTAGCTGTAGACGGAAAGGTTTCTAACAATGTTAGAAAAGAGAATTCTTCTATCTGTGATTTTGTAAATTACTTAAGGGAGAAGGAAGATTTTAAGGATTCAAGTAGATTCCTTGAAGAATTAAATATGGTAGATTTTAATGTGGAAGGATCACCTTTTAATTCAATTGAATTTTTACCAATGGGAATAGAAAAGAAACAATATGATTTATTAAACTCAGAATGTAATAACTTATTAATAATTTCACCATTTTTAAGTGATGACATATTGAAAGATATTAGTAAAACTTCCTCGTTAAAACCTAAGCTTATTAGTAGAAAATATGATTTGAGTAAAGTTGATCCTTTAGTTTTAGATAATTTTGAATGTTTTCATTTAAAAGATGAGATAGTTGATGGGGAAAAAATTTTAGAGATTGATGAAGATAATAGAAGTCAAGATATACATAGTAAAATATATGTAAGAGAACAAGATTCAGAAACAGAAATATATTTAGGATCAGCAAATTGTTCACATAGGGCTTTTAATTCTAATATAGAGTTTATGATTAAGTTAACTACAGATAAGAGAAATTATAATATTAAAAAGATGCTTAAGGAACTTATGGGGGAAGATGATAACAAGTGTATTTTCACAAAGCTTGATAGAGAATCAATGAGTGATAAAGAAAGCGAAGAACAAGATGAAATAAAAGAGTTGATGAATCAAGTAGAAAGATATATTTGCTCCTTATCAATAACGGGGGAGGTTATAAAATCTTCAATATATGATTTGTATGATATTTTTCTTAATATAACTGATGAAATTTCAATGTTAGAAGAAATAGAAGTAACGCTTAGGCCATTAACTTTAAGAAATAATAATGAGAAGCTAAATAATCATATTACATTTAGTGATATAAATGAAAGAGATGTAACAAAATTTTTTATAATTTATGTTGAATATAAGGGAGAAGTGTACAGTTTTCTTATTAAGATAGATTTAAAGAATATGCCAGAGCAAAGAAATGGAGCCATAGTTAAGATGATTTTGTCAAATAAGACAGCCTTCTTGAATTATATAAGTTTTATCCTAGGAGATAGTTCAATATTAGAGATAGCAAGAATTTTAGAAGAAGAGGGTTCAAGTAGAGGTAGTGAGGGGAAAAATTCCTTCATAAAAAAGGCCATGTTCGAAAAGCTTCTTAAGGCTTCTTCAAGAGATGAAGGAAAGATAAGAGAAGTAAAGTATGTGATGGATATATTAGGTAACAATGAAATTATTCCGGATGATTTTAAAATATTATTTTCACTATTTGAAAGTTATATTAAAGGAGAAGCAAAAGAATAATGGAAGAGGATAAATTAAAGCAAGCTTTAAAAGGATTAAAAGATTTTCAATTAGCTACTGTAGATAGAATTTATGAAGTATTAAGTGATAAAGATATAAATCAAAAAAGGTTTTTAGTAGCAGATGAGGTTGGGTTAGGTAAAACTCTAATAGCAAAAGGAATAATAAGCAAATTTGTGGAGGAGTATTTAAAGGAAGAAAAGAAAAAATTAAAAGTAGTATATTTATGCTCAAGTCTTTCTATAGCAAATCAAAATTTATCTAAGTTAACTATTTTTAATAATGACTATATTGAAAATATCTACGATAGTAGACTAACTATGCTGCCGGTTAATAAAGATGAAAGTAATAGTTTCATTAATTTTATTCCTTTAACACCTGCCACATCATTTTCAATAACTAATGGGGGAGGGCAAATGAATGAAAGGATAGTTATTCTGGCTATGTTATTTAAGGTTCCTAGAATAAAAAATTATAAGCAAGAATTATCCTACCTACTTAGGCAGGGAGTTGGTGAAGAAAAATGGAATTATCATATAACTAATCAAGCAGGATATTTAAATGTTATAAAAGCTAAATTAGATAAAAATATAGTTCATAGATTCGTTGATGAACTTGTCAAAGATGAAGTGCTTTTTAATGAATTATTAGATGATTGTAAAAGAACAAGAAGAGGAGAAGCTTTAAATACTAATTTAAATAGATTAATTGGAACTCTTAGAAAACTAGTAGTAGAAGTTAGTGTTGGAGAATTAAATCCAGATATAGTTATTATGGATGAGTTTCAAAGGTTTAGAGATTTAATAAATCCCAATAATAATAGTGATATGAAAGTGATAGCTAATAAATTCTTTTCTAATAAGGAACAGAAGATAATATTATTATCAGCAACACCATATAAACTTTATTCCACTGCAGAAGAACTTAATAACAATGAAGACCATTTTAAGGAATTTAAAGAAATAATTAAATTTTTAATAAATGATGAGGAAAAATATATGCAATTTGAAGAATATTGGGATGAGTATTCTAAAACTATAAGTTCACTAAGTGTAATAGATTGGAATGAAGCTATTACAGTAAAAGATAAGGTTGAAAAATCTTTAAGGAATGTAATGTGTAGAACAGAGAGGATAGTTGTATCAAATACAGGAAATGGATTAATAGATACTTCTAAGGTAGGGGCAGTAGAAATAGATTTAGATGATATAAGAACTTTTGTACAGTGTGATAATGTAAATAAGGTATTAGAAACTTTAGACAAGAATACATATTCTCCTATGGAGTTTTTTAAATCATCACCTTTTATTTATTCTTTTATGGAAAATTATAAATTAAAAACGATATTAGAAGATAATATAGATAGTTCTTTAGAATTACAAAAGGTTTTAAAAGAAAATCCAAGGCTTTGGATTAATAAGGATGATATCTCTAATTATAGACAATTGAAATATGGAAATAGTAAATTTAATAAAGTAAAAAAAGAAGTATTTGAAAAAAAGGGTGAAAATCTATTATGGATACCACCATCACTACCATATTATGCTCTTATGGGGCCTTTTAAAGATAGTAAAGGATTCTCTAAAACATTAATATTTTCAGCTTGGGAAATGGTACCAAGGATGATGTCGACATTGCTGTCCTATGAATGTGAAAGAGCTACTATAGGAAAGCTAGTTGAAAAAAGTTTAACAGAAGATGGCGAAAAAGAAGCAAAAAAAAGTTATTTTGGAGAAGTAAATAAGAGGTTCCCATCAAGAAGGTTAAACTTTAGAACTATAGAATCTAATAAAAAAAGTTCAAGTTTAAGACCACCAACTATGTCAAATATGATTTTACTATATCCATGCCAATATTTATGTGACATGTTAGATATAAAAGAGGTTTTAAGGGATAGTTTAACTTATGAAAATATTGTAAAAAAGCTGAAAAAACAGCTTAAACCTCAGATAAGAAAATTAGTAAAGTTTAAATCTGCTAATAATAAAAATATAGATTTCGGATGGTATTGGGCGGCACCGATATTATTAGATAAACTTGAAAATGAAAATTTAGTTGATGAAGGGATAGATGCTTTATCTAACAACAATAATCTGTTAAGCAATGAAAGTTCTAAAGCTTTGAGGGAACATTTTAATTATATTTCAACAGGATTTAATAACCCAAAAGAATTTCAATTAGGTCAAATACCTGAAGACTTAGGAGATGTGTTAGTACAGATTGCATTAGGATCGCCAGCTGTTTTAGCTTGTAGATCATTACTTAGCACATTAAAGAGTGATGAGTTAGTTTATATAGGTAGTTTGTGTGACAAATCCTTTGAAATTGGGGAGGAATTCAGATTAAAGTTTAGTCAACCAGAGGCAATAAGTATATTAGATATAAACTATAAAGATAAAGAAGAGTATTGGAGAAAGGTTTTAAGATATTGTATAGATGGTAATCTCCAATCTGTATTAGACGAATATACATATTTAATTAACGAAAATAGTGGATTCAAAGATTTAGAGGCAAATAAAAGAGTAGATAATATTGGAGAAAAGCTGAGAGATACTATGAGTTTAAGAGCATCAAGCTTTAAAATTGATACTTATGATAACTTTATTAGTCATGGCAAAGATCCAATGTCAATGAGAACTCATTACTCAGTTAGTTTTTCTCAAAAAAATAAAGATGAAAAATCACAAGGGAGAATAGATGATGTTAGAGAAGCGTTTAATTCTCCATTTAGACCATTTGTGTTAACAACAACATCTATTGGACAAGAGGGATTGGATTTTCACTGGTATTGTAGAAAAATAGTTCATTGGAATTTACCATCAAACCCTGTTGACTTGGAGCAAAGGGAAGGTAGAATTAACAGATATAAAGCCTTAGTTATAAGGCAAAATATAGCAGCTAGGTATGGAAATACTAAATTTAGTAAAGATGAAAACTATAAAATTTGGGATAAAATGTTTCAAAAAGCTGCATTAGAGTATAGAAAGGAAAAGGATAAAGAACATAGCGAGCTAGTTCCATATTGGATACTGGATGATGATATTAGTTCAATAAAAATAGAAAGGATAATTCCATTTTATCCATATAGTAAAGATAGTGAACACTTAGATAGACTTCTTAAGATTTTATCAGTATATAGAGTTTCAATGGGACAACCAAGACAAGAAGAGTTGGTTAATTATTTATTGAACAATTTTGATGATGATAAAATAAAAGAATTAGATAAACTAATTTTGAATTTGAGCCCATTTTATTTTTCATAAGTTACTTAATGTGATAAAGCTGGTATCTTTGAATAAAGAAATAACCAATGTAAACTTGATACAAACGGGGAAGGAATATAAATGGAATTGTTAAGAAAAATATATTAACATAATACTGAGGTGAACATCATGAAAGTTTTAGATAATAAGTTGCATAAAGTAGGGGATGAGTTAAAAGAAAATATAACAAAGGGAAGTAAAGTTTCTATAATTGCATCTTATTTCTTCATATATGCCTTTAAAGAATTAAAAAAAGAATTAAGCAAAATAGAGGAATTAAGGTTTATATTTACTGAGCCTTAATTTTTAAGAGAAAATCAAGTAGAAAATAGGGTATACTCCTTGGAAAATATTGAAGGTGAAAAATTAATTTCAGGAAATAAATATGAATTAAAGTTAAGAAATGAGTTGAATCAAAGTAGTATAACTAAGGAATGTGCTGAATGGATTGAGAAAAAGTTAAGTTCAAATCTTCAAAATTTCCAGGGATTGTTGGCAGTAGATTTATACATATTAACAATAATAGCAAGCTCACTACATTCGCAAATCCCACCCCCGAGGGCAATGTCATCAAGGTAATGTTCAAATAATTTACAATTTAAAGTTCAAAATTTGAAAAATAGGCAAAACATAAATATAGCCAGTATTATATATAGAA
>JAQSXU010000289.1 GCA_029256485.1 Clostridiaceae bacterium | reverse complement strand
GAGAGTTGTAAAAACAACTCTCTTGGTCGGGGTGACAGGGATTGAACCTGCGACCTCATGGTCCCAAACCACGCGCGCTCCCATCTGCGCTACACCCCGACAACAGTTTTTATTATAACTGCAATGCATAAAAAAATCAACAAAAATTTATGTATTATTGTTTGCTTTTTTCGTCACCTGCACCGCGGGTTGGTACTGTTGACATCAAAAAACCAACTAAAATGGACAAAACACCTGGTGATATTATATTTATATATGAAATATACCTGGTCTTATACAGTACTAATGCTATAACGGCAGTAATAGAAATAGATACTATAAATAAAACTATAATAAATTTTGCAAGAGAGCTAAAAAACTTTTCATATAATCTATGTCGAGTCGGGCCGCTGATTACACTTCTGAAAATGAAGTAGGCTGCTAGAATTAATATTAGGTCTGCAAAAGCAGATAAAATGAAATTTTTCATATAAAAAAACCTCCTCATTTGGTTAGTATCATTATTATTCCCATTTTGAGAAGGTTTTACACTAAAAATTATTTATTTAAAAACATATCGCCGACTATGTCGATATCTCCTGCTCCTATAGTGAGAATAATATCACCGGAGGATACTTCTTTTTTTAAATATTCTACTATACTGTTAAAATCATTAAAGTTTATACATTTTACCCCTAGTTCTCTTATTTTGTCTCCTAGAACCTTTGAGCTAATAATACCCATATCCTTTTCACGAGCAGCATAAATATCTGCTAAAAGTAAAGTGTCTACATTGAAAAATGACTTTGAAAAATCATTTAATAAAGTAAAAGTTCTTGAATAGGTGTGTGGCTGAAAAACACAAAATATTTTATTATGAGGGAAATTTAAAGCCGCACTTAATGTTGCTTTTATTTCTGTGGGGTGATGAGCATAATCATCGATTACTGTAATACCATTCTTAACACCTTTAATTTCAAATCTCCTGTGGGTGCCACCAAAGGTTTCCAATCCCTTTATAGCTGAATCTATAGGAATTTTTAATACATATGCACTGCTAAGACTTGCAAGGGCATTTAAAATATTATGTTTACCAGGTACATTAAGATGTACTTTACCTATAATGGCGCCTTTAAGAACTACATCAAAAGTTGCATTTCCCACTGAATCAAACGCTATATTTTCGGCGGTGAAATCGCCTGAGGTCAAACCAAAGGTTATTTTATTGCAGTTTACCTTTTTAATTATATTTTGAATTCTGCTATCTTCATTATTTGCAATTAAATATCCGTTGTTAGGAATAAGTTTTGCAAAATTATAAAAAGCATCTTCAATTTCATCCAAATTTTTATAGAAATCTAGGTGATCTGCATCAATATTTAATATAATGCCAATAAAAGGGAAAAAACTAAGGAATGACTTTTTATATTCACAGGCTTCGGTTATAAAGTATTCACTGTTACCTGTTTTTACATTTCCATTTATCAAGTCTAGTTCTCCACCAACAAGTATTGTTGGATCTAAATCAGCATGAATTGCCATATGAGATAACATAGATGTTGTAGTAGTCTTACCGTGAGTACCAGAAACAGCTACATTGTATTTATGGCCTTTCATAATTTTACCTAAAAATTCAGCTCTGCTCATTAAAGGTATATTTAATTTCTTCGCATTTACAAGTTCTTCATTATCTTGAGATATAGCAGCTGTATATACAACTAAATTTGAATTAAGAACATTTTCTGCTTTATGGCCTATATAAATCTCAGCTCCCATGGATTGTAATTTAAAAGTAATTTCAGAAGCTTTCATGTCTGACCCAGAAACTTTATAACCCTTCTGTAAAAGTATTTCAGCAAGTCCACTCATACTTATTCCGCCAATTCCTATAAAGTGAACTTTAGCTTCCTTGTTTGAAAGAAAATTTAACGACAAAATTACCAACTCCTCAATATTAATACCAAAACAATATAATTATTCTACTATATGATTTAAAACAATGTATTATTTTAAAAATTATACATCTCTAATTATAATCAAATTTTAATAAAAAAAACACAATAGGAGAAAATTTTTAGTAAAGTGGTCTCAAATTCTTTAATAACAGAGCCATTTAGGTCCAAAATTTACGATATTATATTTTATGAATTATACATATTAAATGTGAAAAGTTAATATTTAATTCCAACGTCAACAAATAAGTATTGATAATAGGAGGGTTTTGTCATAAAATATGAATAATGAATTAAATAATATAAAAATTATTCGTAAAATATAAAATGATGGGTGATAAAATGGAGAAGTATACTAGGAATCAAAGAGTAGCAATAATAACTAAAGTATTATTGGAGAATTCAAACAATATAATAAACTTAAATACCTTCACAGAAATGTTCAATGCGGCAAAATCCACAATAAGTGAAGACTTATATGTAATAAAAGATGTACTAAACAAGCTTCAGATGGGAAGGGTAGAGACTATCGCTGGAGCTGCTGGAGGAGTTAAATATGTATGTGGAATGTCATCTGAGGAAATAACAAGATTTTGTGAAAAACTATGCATAGTTTTACAAAATAAGGATAGAATAGTACCAGGCAATTTCCTTTATGTTAGCGATGTAATGTGTGATCCTGAAATAATATCAAAGGCAGGTATTATTTTGTCTTCAAAGCTTGATCATAAAAATGCGGATTATGTAGTAACGGTAGAAACAAAAGGAATACCATTGGCCTATGAAGTTGCTAAAAACTTGGGAGTCCAATTAGTGGTTGTTAGAAGAGATTCTAAGGTAACAGAAGGATCTACAGTTAATATTAATTATGTGTCAGGATCAAGTGGAAGAATTCAAAATATGACTTTATCAAAAAAAGCCATAAAAAAGGGAAGCAAATGTGTTTTTATAGATGATTTTATGAAAGCTGGAGGTACAACTATTGGTATAATAGATTTAATGAAGGAATTTGAAAGCGAAATTGTTGGCATAGGTATGCTTATAGATAACACAGATACTGAAAAGAAACTTATTAATGAATATGTATCATTAGTAGATTTCAATGGCATCAATAAAGATGGAGAACCTGAAATTGTACCATCTAAATTTTTTAAATAACTAAATTTTCAAAAAAATTAATAATTTTTTAAAAAATAAGAAGGAAAAAATTAAAATGTAGAGAATATTATATATATTGAAGCATCTTGGAGGTGGATTTTATATGGTAATTACAGACGTAAGAGTTAGAAAGATTGCTGCAGAAGGCAAAATGAAGGCAATTGTTTCCGTAACCTTTGATAACGAGTTTGTTGTTCATGATATTAAAGTTATAGAAGGACAAAACGGGCTTTTCATTGCTATGCCAAGTAGAAAAACTCCTGATGGGGAGTTCAAAGACATAGCACATCCAATAAACACTCAAACTAGAGAAAAGATTCAAAAATCTATTTTGGATGAATATGAAAAGGTTAAGAATGAGGAAACAACTGAAGTAAAAGTTGAAGAATAATAAAGGGGAGTAGAAATACTCCTTTTTATTATGGAGAAAATTATTTTTAATGGTTGAAAATAATCTATATATAAAATATAATATTATAGGGCGTTTACGAACATTAAGTATAAGTTATTTAAAATAATTAGCCTAATGAGGTGATAAAATG
>JAQSXU010000288.1 GCA_029256485.1 Clostridiaceae bacterium | reverse complement strand
ATAAAACATATTAAAGCTGAGCTTAATATGAAAGAAGATGAACTAAATATAGGATAGGTGAATGCTTATGCATGAAGTATCAATTATAGAAAATACCATAAAAATTGTTCAAGAAAAGGCAAAGGAAAATAACTTAAAGAATGTATCTAAAATAACTATAAAAATTGGAGAGCTTTCTGGCGTAATGTCAGAATCTTTGGAATTTGCATTTCAAGGTATGTCAAAAGGAACTATAGTTGAAGATGCAAAGTTATTAATAGAAAAAGTTGATGCCAAAGCCTTGTGTGATGATTGCAATATTACATTTGAAATAGATCATTTTAATAAATTATGTCCAAACTGTAATAAGTTCTCCACTAATATCTTAAGTGGATATGAGCTTTATGTTAGTACAATTGAAGGAGAATAGAGATGAGTGAAATTAAAGTAGTAACCAATATACTTCAAACAAATGATGAAATAACTGCCAAAAATAAAAAAATATTAGATGAAAAAAGAATTTATGTTGTTAATTTAATGAGTTCACCAGGTTCAGGTAAAACTTCAATACTTGAAAAAGTTATTGCTAAATTAAAGAATGAAATAAAAATTGCTGTAATAGAAGGTGATATTTATACAACTAAGGATGCAGAAAGAATTGAAGCACAAGGCATACCAGTTGTACAAATAAATACAGGTGGAGCATGTCATTTAGATGGAGATATGATCAAAAATTCACTGGAGTCATTAAATTTAGATAGCATGGAGCTTCTTGTAATAGAAAATGTAGGAAACCTTGTGTGTCCTGCTGAATTTGAGATTGGTGAAGATATCAAAATTAGTGTTTTAAGCACCACAGAAGGAAATGATAAACCACTTAAGTATCCTTTAATGTTTGAAAAAAGTGGAGCAGTTATTTTAAATAAAATAGACTTATTGCCATTTACTAATTTTAACAAAGAAGAATTTTATAAAGATATAAAGTCTTTAAATGCTAATGCTGTAACCTTTGAAACAAATTGTATAAAAGATGAAGGAATAGATGAATTTTGTTCATGGTTAAAGGACAAGGTTGTTGAAAAAAGAAAATAATAAATAGGATTTTAGGAGGAAGAGGAATATGCCAAGAATAGGATTTCCAGAATTAATAGTTATATTAGTAATTGCTTTAGTAATTTTTGGACCAGGAAAACTTCCATCAGTAGGTAAATCTATTGGAGAAGCAATTAAAGAGTTTAAGAAAGCATCAAATGATTTAACAAAGAATGATGATGATATTGCTGCTACTGAAGCAAAAACTGAAGAGATAAAAGAAGAAAAGAAAGACGAGAAAAAAGAAGAAAAGTAGGAGTGAAGGTATGGTAAAGAGTGAACATATTGTTCATATAGCACATGTTCTAGAGAAATTCAGAAAAGTAATAATAGGAATATTTGCTATTGTTATTATTGTCACAGCAGCAATGTATTTTCAGGTGGATTATATTATAAAGATTTTAATTAAACCGCTTAATGGGATTGATTTATATTTTATGACTCCTGTTGAAGGCTTTATGGCAAAAATGAAGGTCGCATTTTTAGGTGGAGTTATAATTTCTTCTCCTATAATAACTTATTTATTAATATCTAACGGAGCTTCAAAAATTGATAAGAAAGTTAGAAGGTTGCTTTATTTTATTATAATTCCACTTGCTGTAGCACTATTTATAGGCGGCATTTTATTTGGATACAAATTTTTACTGCCATCAACTATAGGTTTCTTATTAGATTGTGGAAATGATTTTATGAAAGCAACTTTATCAGGCAGCGATTATTTTTCTTTTATAGGAACATTGTTATTGACTATAGGTATACTGTTTGAACTTCCACTCATACTAATTGCTTTATCAAGACTCAGAATAGTTAATAGTAAAATGTTAAAAAACAAGAGAAAGTTTGCTGTAATGCTTTCACTAATTACTGTAGCAATTGTTTCCCCTTCATTAGATGCTGTAACTTTTATTTTAGTAACTATGCCTATAATAGCTTTATATGAAATTAGCATTGGTTGTATTTACTTATTAGAAAAAAGAGATAAAGCACATAAATACTGATTTTAGAGGTGATTATATGGCTGATGAAAATATAAAAGATATGTCTGTGGTGGATCATCTTAGAGAGTTAAGAAAGAGATTAATAATAAGCATTATATTTGTGGCTATAGCAGCAGGAGTAATATATGATAAGGTTTATTACTTAATAGAAATATTGATGTACCCTATAAAGAAGTTTGATTTAAATCTTGTCTATTTTTCAATAACAGAGGGCTTCGTAACTAGAATGGAGTTAGCAATATTCACTGGTACTATAGCTGTAAGTCCAATTATAATATATGAAATTGCAGCATTTGTTAATCCAGGGCTTACTAAGAAAGAAAAAAAATTATTATATATAAATTTATATTTTATAGTCATTTTATTTCTTTTTGGTATGTTTTTTGGATATATATTATTAATACCACTAATCTTAAATTTTCTTATATCGTATGGACAAGAGTATATGAATCCACTACTTTCAGGAAGAACATATTTCAGTTTCATAGGCATTTTTTGTTTTTTCATAGGCGTAGTATTTTTGATGCCTTATGCAATTGTAATTTTAGGAAAAATGTCATTGTTAAGTTCTAAAATTCTTAAAAAGTGGAGAAAATATATCATTTTCTTTGCTTTAACTTTAGAAGGTTTGTTCTTGTCTAATGCAGGATTGTTTACTTGCATATTAACAATTTTACCCATAATAATACTATATGAAATAAGTATATGGATTGTTTATTTTATAGAAAAAAGAAAGAAGAAAGAGTAGAGTTTCGTATTTGAAACTCTACTCTACATTAAAAGAGATAAAGTTAAAATTTAATCTGATGTTTAGGAGGAAGTATTATGTGCTTAGCAGTTCCAGGAAAGATTTTAAGCTTACATGAATTTAGAGGAATTATAGAAATAGGTAATATGAAAAGAGAAGTTTTTATGCAGCTAATTCCAGATGCAAAAGTTGGAGAATATGTATTAGTTCACGCAGGTTGTGCCATAGAAAAAATTGATGAAGAAGAAGCAGCAAAAACTTTAGAACTGATAAAGGAGCTATCAGATAATGAAATTTGTTGATGAATTTAGAAATGGAGACTATGCTAAAGGTCTTGTGAAATTAATACAAAATATTACTGATGAAAAAATAAATATAATGGAAGTGTGTGGAACTCATACTATGTCAATATTCAGATATGGAATAAGAGACATACTTCCTGAAAATATAAAGATAATTTCAGGACCAGGGTGTCCTGTATGTGTTACTCCTCAAAGTTATATTGATACAGCTTTAGAGTTAAGCTTAAATAAAGACGTTATAATTTCAACTTTTGGAGATATGATGAGAGTGCCAGGTAAGACAACTTCTTTAATGAAAAGAAAAGGAGAAGGAGCAGATATTAGAATTGTGTACTCACCAATGGATGCACTCACACTTGCTGAAAACAATTCATCAAAAAAAATAGTTTTTCTTTCAGTTGGGTTTGAAACAACAACGCCGATGACTGCAATAACAGCAATAGAAGCAAGAAAGAAAGGAGTAAAAAATTTATTTTTAACAACAACGCCAATGACTGCAATAACAGCAATAGAAGCAAGAAAGAAAGGAGTAAAAAATTTATTTTTTTTAACTGCTCATAAAATAGTTCCACCTGCAATGAAGACTCTTGTAGAAGATAAGGAAATAAATATAGATGGATTTTTACTTCCAGGGCATGTTAGTGCTGTTATAGGTAAAAATCCATATGAATTTTTAGGAAGTGAATATAA
Source organism: Clostridiaceae bacterium (assembly GCA_029256485.1). The sequence continues at coordinate 156 of JAQSXU010000288.1, read as the reverse complement.
AATTCCAGGAGTTATAGCTGGATTTGAACCCTTAGATATACTGGGCAGCTTAAATAAACTCATTAATATGATAAATGAAAAAGATTATGACGTAATAAATGATTATAAAAGAATAGTCAGGGATTGTGGGAATCCAGAGGCTTTAGGGTATTTACA
>JAQSXU010000287.1 GCA_029256485.1 Clostridiaceae bacterium | reverse complement strand
ATATAATCTTTTGTTAAAATTAAGGGGTCATATTTTTCTTGACCCCTTTTTTATATACTATTTATCTAATTCTTCTGAAACACGTTTACTCATTTCTTTCAAGCCATCATCAACATTAATACTTCCTGTCATAATAAGATCATGTTCTTCATTTAATATTGTTTCAACAGCTGAACACTTTGAATTTACAGGCATTTCAAGATAAGTTTTTACTGTATCTAATGCTTTTTTACTTTCTTCATCTGTTGGGAATCCTTTTTGCGCTGTAATAGTCTTTATAACATCATTACTTTTAATAGCAGGTAATGTTCCTGTCTTAGCTATTGCAGCGGCTCCTTCTTCACCAGTGAAATATTTAAGAAAATCCCAAGCTGCATCTTTCTTTGAAGATTTTGAATTAATTGCCAAAGATGTAATGGTTCCAATTGTTGTACCTGGAGCAACACCATCAGCATGAGGGTATTTTACAATTCCCCAATTTGCATTAGTAGTTCCTTTTTCCTTGTCCGCCATAAGTTGTCCAATAAACCATGTCCCCATAGGTAACATTGCTGTTTGATTATTTTCAAATACACCTGAATAATGTATGCTTCCTGTCTTTAATGACGCATAACCCATCATTATTTTATCTTTTTGCATTCTTAAAGCCATTTCATAATATGGTTTTAAGAATGAATAGTCTTTTTGAATTATTGTATTTTTACCGTCTAATACAGCTGGTAATTGAACAGTTGACCTCCAAGTATGGTCATGTGTACCATATACACGGTTTGCTCCCTCTCCAGATGCAACCTTTTTAGCAAGTTCTTCATATTGAGACCAAGTCATATCATTAGTTGGATATGCCACTTTTGCTTTATCAAAAATATCTTTGTTATAATATAAAACCCAGAAATCACTTCTAAATGGTAGAGCGTATAACTTATCACTAACCTTTAATTGTTCTGCTGTACCAGAATATGAATCTAATTTTATGCTATCTTTTGTTATATAAGAATCAAGAGGCTCTAATTGATTTTTATTTACCATTGACGAATACCCTGGAGTATCTTTTACAGTAATTAAATCTATATCATCTGATCCTCCTGATAACATAACAGAAAGTTTATCTTGATATTCTGCTGATGAAATATCTAATAATTGAATATCAACATTTGGATTTTTTGCTTTGTATGCATCTATAAGAGGCTGTAAATATGCAGTTTTATCCTTATCCCATACTGCCATTTTTAAAGTAGTCTTACCTGAAGCATCTGTTCCTCCTGATTTACCATCATTACCACTACTTCCGCATCCAACTAATGCAGTTGCAGTTAATGTAAAGGCTACAACTATGCTGATTAATTTTTTTATCTTCATAATTTTTATTTCCCCCTTGTATAATTTTATTTCATACCTGTTTACAAACCTATTATATAAAACGCTTGCTTTTATAAAAATGGATTATTTTTTTATTTCATTCACTTTTTTGTTAACCTTTTCAGTTGCTCTTGATAACCTTTTCAAATTTTACTTTTTCAAAAAAGTACATGTATTTTTTTATTATTTATATTAATTTTTTGCGATAAATTTTTATATATAAAAAGTACCTTCCCGACTTATTTGTAATTTTATTATGCTCTTTTATTTATCCTTTAAATTTATTTCTTAAATTGTCCCTTTACAATATGCATAAATTTCCTTCCTGTTATCTTCGGATAATTTTTCTTTTGGGATTAATATGATATAATTTAACAAATAATTCTATTAAGGAGATACTTTTATGATTATAAAAAATGAAGATGCTGTTATACAATTTCCAGATAACAACACAAAGAGAAAAATCTTAGCTAACGGAAATAATTTGCTTGGAGCACGAGTTATATTTGATAAAACAACTTCCTCTGTTGTTCCGCATACACATCCTCATGATCAGTTTACATATGTACTAAAGGGTAAGTTAAAATTTATAATTGATGGAAAAGAAACTATAGTAACTGCTGGAGATTCTTTACTTTTTCCTTCTAACGTCCCTCATGGCTGTATTGTTTTAGAAGAAGGTTCTGAGGTTCTAGATGTATTTACACCTACAAGACAAGATTTTCTGAAATAACTTTATAATTTAAAATGAAAAATTAATGTGCGTAATGCACATTAATTTGTAATTCAAGAAAAATATTCTTCCTAATATATGCAATGCTACATTTTTAGCAGCATCTATTCCAACTTCATTAATATCATATAATTTTGATGGATCACTGACTGCCCTAAATTCATATCCATATCCTTTTGGTACGCCTCTGCTGAAGCCCCCCTTCCCGCCATATTGCTTTGTCCCATAAATATTACTAAATCAACATTCATTTCTAATTTGTATTTCCTCCTTCAATTTATATAAATTAAGCTTGCTTTTGTGTATATTCCTTAGGTGAATAGCCAGTAACCTTTTTAAAAACTTTACTAAAATAAAAAGCACTTTCGAATCCTAACATATCAGATACTTCATAAACTTTATAGTTTTCTTTTAATAATAGTTCTTTTGCCCTATTAATCTTCATTTGTGTTATATATTCAGAAAAACCAATATTACAGTATTTTTTAAATAAAGCGCTTAAATAACTTGGACTTATACTGTAAATAGATGCAATCTCATTTAAAGATAATTTTTCCTCTAAATGCTCATTAATAAATTTTTTCACATGATTAATTGTATTGTTTGTATAGTTCTTTTTTCTTTCTTGCATGTATTCACATAATCTATCTCTAAGTAAAGTAATCCATCCTATTATTTGTTCCACATTCTTTTTTTGATATATACTTTTGTATCCATCCATTTCTGTAGAAAATACTTGATTAATACACTCTTCCCCTTCGTGTAATAAATTTATGCAAATATATAAAATATTACATGCACAATCAAGAGCCTTTCCATATTATATTCTTCAAAGGCTTTTATAAAATCATCCTTATAAAATGACAAGTCAAATTTATCATTTAAATTATTTGATTTTCTATATTCCGAATAAAATACAATATTCCCTTTACTAATATTTGAATTGTAACAATTTCTTGCTTCATCAAAGGAAATACTTACAGATTGTAAGTTATCATAAGAATTACCAACTCCAATTTTAATTAGAACATTAAAATACTTAGAAATCATTAAACAAACTTTTTCAAGTGATGCTGATAATAAATCATCTGTATTTTCATTTTTAACTTCTTCAATACAACAAATGATTGCAAAATGTTTATAATCAAGAGATAGAATAAAGCATTTTAAATACTTTGCAGCAATTTCTTTAAACATATTTAGTGTACATATATACTGATTTAACATCTGTTGATCAGATAATCCCTTCTCATTATCAGCATATATTTCACAAAAACATGTTACAAATTTATCCCCATATAAATCTAATTTTAAATCTCTTAATTGCATATTTAACTGCTCTTGATTTTCAAACAGATTATATAATAGCTTTACAAAGAACTTTTCTTCAAAAATATGTGCCATTAATACCTCTTCATATTGTTCAGATGACACTCCTTTTTCCTCATTCTTTTTCTTAATATGTGTTAATGCTTTCTTTATAGAATCTTGTAAAACATTAGAATCCAGTTCTAACTTAATCAAGTAGTCGATTACATTATATTTAATAGCTTGCTTAGCAAGCTCAAATTCTTCATAACTTGTTAAAATTATAAATACTGGGGAATCTTCTAAGTTTTCTATACAATATTTAGCTAATTCTAATCCATCCATAATTGGCATTTTTATATCAGTTATAACTATATCAGGAGGATTAGTTTCAATTATATCTAGTGCTTTTTTCCATTAGATACAGTTCCAATAACTTCAATTTCATAATCTCCCCAATTTAACATTGATTTAACGCCAACCTGAACTAAAGGTTCATCATCGACAATTAATAATTTATACATAGTTATTCTCCCCTTTTGCAAAATAGTATTAGCTAATTTCTTGGTAAGGAATTGTAATTATAATTTTAGTATATTCACTAAGTATGCTCTCAATATTTAATCCATATTCACTTCCAAATGTCAACTTAATCCTTTCATGTACATTACTAATTCCAATGTTATTAAAAGAAGTTTTACTAGTAGTTTCTTTTGCTGAAAGCAAAGTTTTAATTTTCTCTTGAGGTATTCCAATGCCATTATCAATAACTTCAATTTCTATTTTTTCATCATTAGTTTTTTTAATGTTTATATCAATAATTCCTTCTACTGACTTAGGTTCTATGCCATGAAATATTGCATTTTCAACAATTGGTTGTAGGGTGAATTTTAATATATTACATTTATACAAGTCTTCAGACATAACATTGTAATTAACAGTAATGCTTCCACCATATCTGTATTGTTGAATTGTAATATAATCATTTAATAAACCAAATTCTTCTTCAATTGAAATTAATTCACTAGTTCCTTTTGCAATATTTCTCAATAAGCGTGACAGAGAAGTAGTCATTTCTGGTATACCAGTTGCATTTTGTATTGTTGCCATCCATTTAATCGAATTTAAAGTATTGTAAAGAAAATGTGGATTTATTTGACTTTGAAGCATCCTAAACTCCAATTCTTTTTTTTGTTTTTCATCCTCAACTCTTGATTCTATAAGCTCTAAGACATTTTGTGATAGAGTATTAATTCCTTTCCCAATTGCACCAATTTCATCTGAGCTCTCTATGAAAACATTTTTTGAAAAATCGCCTTTAGAAATTTCAAGTATTTTCTTATTAATTTTTCTTATTGGCCTATTTATCATTCTATTAAAAGTATAAGTCAACATAAGTCCTAAGGTAAATAACATCACAATAATCAATAATATTAGTGGAAAATAGCTACTTTTATGCACAACAAATTGTTCATCAGAAATACTTTGTGCTATATACCATCCATTTAAATTAGAAGCATAACATACAATAGTATGCAAATTTCCAGTGTTATCTTTAATAGTATAATACGAAATATCCTTATTATAATCAGTAGTATCTTTTTTAACTATTTCAAATTTTGGAGATACTTCTTTAAGTTCTTTATCCTTATATAAATAAATAACATCATTAATTATAATATATAAATCTGAACCATCTTCTAGCGTATAATCTTCTAAATAATCTGTTATAACACTTGTACCAACTGAAATATATACCCACCCGTCTATAGTAGAATCAAAACTGCTATATATGGGTCGAATTATAGGTATTATCGATGAATTTATTTTAGTATTGAATGGATCTTGTTTTAATCCAATCCATTTAAATTCTCTAGCTTCAATTAATTCCTGAAAATATGGCACTTCTCTGCTTGTTTTTCCATCAGATAAGTAACCTTCATTCTTGCCATATAAGGTTTGAAGTAAAGCATTTCTTGGATTGCTTATTATTAATCTTTCTACATGATTACTAGACCTTGAATTTAACAATTCATCTTTTAAAATAGAATAAGTATTCAAAGCATCTCTCCCTGAGACTTTATTAGGCGCATTTACTACGTACGATGAAATAGATGAACTTGCTGTACACCATCTTGCCAAATTTTCTATATTCTCCATGTTATTTTCAATATTTTTCATTACTAGTTGAAGATTAGATCCAGTTGATTGAATTAAGTTTTTTTGTAACAATCGCTGAAAAGTAGAAAAGCAAAAATACGATATAATGATAGTAGTAATAATTGTAGAAATCATTATTACTATAGTAATGCGAGCTTTAATTGTTTTAGGTAAAATTCTCTTCATATTTCGCCCTCTCTTTCTTCAATATTTTAATTGCTTCATATCCTACTCTTCAATTGTTATATAAATTTAATTATACTATTAATTTATTTTTATCCATTGTTTAAGATTATACTCTCACAGGTTAATTACATGCAAACATAACACTTTAGTACACATAAATAACTCTATTCACATCTATTCAAAATTTATGCCATTTGATAGTAAAATCTGAAAGAATCAAATATTTCTGTATTTTTATAACGTAATATTAAACCTAATCTATATATACTTATTGATTCATTATAATGATTAATTACTTCTTTCCCTTCTATATAGTAATCAAACTTATTGTAATCATATACTAATGTAAGCTTTCCTTTCTTTCCCTTCCAAGTAATTTCTCCATCCTTAATTACTTCAGGTTTAATATAGCTTATAAAACCTTCATTTAGTTCCATATCATTTTGAGATAAAAAAATATCTTCTATTGTTAATACACATTCATCTTTTTTAAAATCAACTTTCCTATGAAATTCATCTATTTCTGAAGAATGGTAAGCTGAAGATAATTCTAATTCAAAATTTATAGACTTATCTGTTATATTATTTTTCATTATAACACTTCTATCTTTTGTTTCCTCTTGTTCATATCCATTTATAAGAGGCACTGAATGCCAATATGATCTGGTATGAGTATAAGTATATCTCTCACTTCCAAAGTACCCCTTTGTATATGTCCCTGCACCTAAATCAGTTAAAATTATTTCACCATCTATAGAAATAACAAAACTTCCTACATCATTATGGTTATGTGGTTCATAATTATTTCCACCTTTTATTGCAAAAAA
>JAQSXU010000286.1 GCA_029256485.1 Clostridiaceae bacterium | reverse complement strand
TTTATCAGTATTAATTATTTTGGTAATAGGGAGGTTTTTATCTATAGAGCCTACTTTAAGGGGTTTTTATCAAAGTGATGAAGTCAATGGATACTATGTTCAAATATTATTTCGAGAGAAGGATAAAAGTTTTGTTGAATGGATTAGTAATAGAGAAGTTGATCGAGGAACCTACACAAAAATCGATTCAAACCTATATATAATTAAGAGCAATAAACAAAGTGTTGAAATAACATTAAATGGTGATAATTCTTTTGAGATATCTATAAACAAATTAAATGAAGGAAACCCATTTACCATGAAGAATATTTCATCTGAAGATCATAATAGAGGTTTTGGTAATTTTGATGATGTAGATGAATATAAATCTCTACTTGATTAATATTTGCTGAAATTATAAACAGTATGTGCTTTTCAGTTAATGAAAATAGTATTGAATTTTAAAGGGGATTAGATTTAATTTCTAAACAAGGGGGAATCTGAATGAGCAAAAATGCAAAATTACTTTATTGCATATTAGGAAGTGTTTTACTTTCTTTATTAAATAATCCTATATTTGAAAGTTCTAGGTTTGGTATTTTCGAAGGCCTTCATGGTAATAATTGGGCTGTAGTCTATCAAATTTATTATTTACTGATAAATGTATTGTCATGGGTAGGTTTTATATTACTAATAGTTTTTTCAATTAACTTAATTAAAAATAACATCAAATAAGAAAAATATTTGTTTTATAATGAATGTGGGGGAGGTAAATATGAATCTTACAGCTACAGTTGCTGGGTATATGGGTTTAGGAATAATGTTTATAGATTTGTTATAAGTAAATCAGCAGAAAATATTTAAAGATTCTTATTGAAAGGGGAAGATTAATGAGTAATGGGACAAAATATTTATACAGGATACTAACAGGCATAATTTTATTTTTAACTAACAATGATTTCACATGGGAAATAGTAAACCATTTTGCAAATATTAACGGAGATCTAAATGTCAATATAGTGAGCACATTTAGAAAGGTATTAGTCATTGTGTCTTTACTTGGGCTGATTATTGCTTTACTTAATGCTGCATTATTATTTTTTTTAACATTCAATAAGGAGAAAAAAGGTTGAATGTTGTTATTGCAGCAGATCAATGCAGTTAGATCCTTTTGAAGATAGCATATTTTTGTTTTGCGTAAGAAAGCCAAACAGAATTAAGGCTCTTTATTGGATTTAAACGGATTTGTAATTTTGTACAAAAGGTTAAAAGAAGGAAAATTCCAGTGGTCAAGAAGTCAAAATGAAGTACGTGATTTATAAAAACAGCAACTACGATGGCTAATGGAGGGGTTATGTATAGACCAACCTAAACTCACATAGCTGTTTCAAAGGTAGATTTAATTTGCGATAATATATTTTATGAAGTTGAATTTCATATTGTAAAAATATGGAATTTGCGATAACATATTTTATGAAGTTGAATTTCGTAAAACACTTTATAAAATATAGGGGGAATGACTATGATTGAAAAAAATAACAAACATATTATATTATTATTTGTTATTATTGTTTTATTTTTAAATGGTTGTAGCAAGGATAGTTTAAACAGTGAAAGTGATGACGTAGTTGTAAAGGATGACATATTTGTAAATGATTTAATCATTTCAAGGAATGACAATGACAACAAGGTTACGCTAATAAGCATAAATGATGAAGTGCTTAATGAATTTGATAATATAAATCCTATTTTGGCTAATGGATTAATAGCTGTTAAAATAAAAGGAGCTTGGGGTTATGCTAACAAACAAGGAGAAGTTGTTATAAGTCCGGATTATATGGATGTATCACCATTTTTAGGGAAAATAGCGGCGGTGAAAATTAAAGATAAATTTGGTTTTATTGATCTAAAAGGCAATCTCATTGTAGAGCCACAATATGAAGGAGTAGCAGGTTATAATGAAGGTTTATGGACTGTAGGTAAAAATGGGTTAATAGGCTTTGTTGATGAAAGTGGAAATGAGGTTATACAATGTCAATTTGCAATACCAAATGATATATATGCGCCAGTATATAAATTTACAGATGGTTTAGCTGCTGTGTACATTGATGGTGGATATGCCTTAATAGATAAAAAAGGAAATATTGTTTCGGAAGATATTGTGGATTCTTTTGTTGTAGGAAGAAAACTATCTAATGATGGAATGATTAAATTTACGAAAGATGGCAAGTATGGGTTTATTAATGCAAAGGATGGTAAAACAGCTATACAGGCCTTGTATGATTATGCCGAGGATTTTTCAAACGGTCTTAGTTGTGTTGAATTAGAAGGCAAATGGGGATGTATCAATAAGGAAGGTAACTACGTAATTGAACCGGTCTATGATTACATTGGCGGATCATCAGAAGGAGTTGCCTATGTAATGATTGATGAGAAATATGGATTTGTGGATGAAAGTGGCAAAATTATTATTGAGCCCATATACGATGATGTTGCTTATGGCTTTTCTGATGGATTAGCTTGTGTAAAAAAAGATGGCAAATTTGGAGTAATTGATAAAGAAGGGAAGTTTGTTATACAGCCAATATATGAAAGTAATATCACTTTTTCGGATGGAATGGGAATGTTTTTTGAAAATGATAAGGTTGGATTTATTGATACGCAAGGAAATATTATAGTAAAACCTGAGCTTGATCCGAAGTATGTCAGACCTTTCTCTAATGGGTACGCTTATTCTAAAATAGAAGGTGTTTGGCATAGAATAAATAAAAAAGGTGAAATTGTAACGACATATGGAGATGAAAGCGTAGACATGGATGTAAATAAAAGTTACACTTCATTTATGGCATCAATGCGGGAATTCTATGATAATGATTTGGATTTAGTATTCGGTTATGACGGATATGCTATTTTTTATGATTCTGATGCCGGGTATAACGCCGGAATTATAAGCAGAGATGGCGAAATAATAATAGAACCTAAATATGGTGTTCTTGAGCGAATAATTGACAATGATGTAATGGATAAAATATTAAAATTACAATGATAGAAAAGCTTTTTATGTGCTATCATATCTGTCTTGGTAACTTTTGAAGGTGAAAAGGACATTTTTTATTATAAGATGGTATAAAATGTAGTTATTTAATAAAGAAGCTTTGCTTTAAACCCATTGAAATTACAATAAAGTGTTAACTACACATTACATCCTATTACTTGGGGAGGTAAAGCTACTCGCTCAAAACATAAAAAGCACATGAGATTGGTAAAGTTGCGATATATAGTTAAATAATTGATATAAGATTCTGACCAATCAACGTGTCTTTTGTAGTATTTTTGCAAAGTTAGTTTAATATATAAAAAATTAAGGGCAGCCATACACTATTGTGTAGGTTCTGCACTTTTACTTTTACTTTGCCCAGCCAGCGTTATCACGAGTGGCTTTGTTATAGTGTATGCTTGTACAGTACTAAGGTTACAAATAAAAAAGACAAGATAAATATATCTAGTCTTTTTTATTTGTAGAATATCTTAATATTTTCCATGTGGCTAAATATTGGCTAAATGCATTTTTTAAAGCTTGCGTTCGAAGTCTGCCACTCTATCCCCTGAGCTAATGGCCCGCGACTAATAGATTATATTACAAAGTCGTGATAATTTCAATAGTTTCATAATAATTATTTTATGTTTAGAAAATGGCAACTTCGTAATAATATCATCTGCTCAAAGGCGAGAGGCAAGAGGTAAAATACTTTCAGTACTTATCGTATTTTACCTCTTATATTATCAATATTTTCTCTTAAGCCACAAATAGCTTACGTAGTAAATTAATAACTGAACGCATACTGCATAACCAATTATTGTACTTGCTTCTGTAAATTTTAAAATTCTCAAAATTACAAGTGCAATTGCTTCAATCAAAATTGAGTAATAAAATGTGAAGCTTCTTGCTTTTTCGGCCAAGAATCTGTTTCTTTCATCATTGTTTTGTACATTCATTTTTTCAGCATAGTTGTCATCTTTACGATAACGATATAATTGAATTAGCCTTAAGATAGATATGACAATAAAACCTGCTCCCATACCGCTCCAATATGTGTCCAGCAGTCCGAAAATCTCAGATGCAGCAAATAGTGATATGCCTAGAATTCCTATGAATCCGAAATACATTGTTCTGTTTTTAATTTTATTCATTATAATCCTCCTCAAAAATAAAAATATCTTCTATTGCCATTGAAAAGTATTTTGCTATCTTGAATGCAAGCAAAATGGATGGATTGTATCGTCCGTTTTCCAATGAACTAATTGTTTGCCGGGATACCGACAATGCCTTAGCTAAATCTTCCTGATTTATCCCT
>JAQSXU010000285.1 GCA_029256485.1 Clostridiaceae bacterium | reverse complement strand
AGTCTCTCATCCACTGATTCAACACAAGCTGACTATGTTAAGAGACAAAAACACTTCCTCAAAGGACTTTAGGGAGCTGGTTAGAGAAATTGCCATGTTGATGGCTTATGAAGTAACAAGGAATCTTGCACTGAAGGATGTGGAAATTGAAACTCCCATTTCAAAAATGACAGGTAAGGTATTAGCTGGGGAGGATATAGCAATTGTTCCTGTACTAAGAGCAGGTCTAGGCATGGTTGACGGAATGCTGGATTTAATACCAAATGCTAAAATTGGTCACATTGGTTTATACAGAAATGAAGAAACCTTGCAGCCTGTTGAATATTACTGCAAGCTTCCAAGTGATATTGGCAACAGAATAGTAATAATAACTGAACCAATGCTTTCAACAGGAGGCTCTATGATAGGAGCAATATCTCTTTTGAAGAAGCACGGAGCTAAAAAAATAAAATCAATACATCTTGTATGTGCTCCTGAAGGCTTAAAAAAAGTTAGCGAAGCTCATCCTGATGTTGAAATTTATGCTGCAGCTATTGATGAAAAATTTAATGACATCGGATACATAGTGCCTGGATTAGGTGATGCCGGTGACAGACTGTTCGGTACGAAATAAAGAAAAATACTAACATTAAGGCGTGAAATATCACGCCTTTTTTTTGAGGTGAATATGAACGACATAATAAAAAGAAATAAAGCATTTATAAATACAATGATAATTATCGCTATACCTGTGGTCATTCAAAATATGATAAGCATCGGACTTAATATGATTGATACAGTAATGGTAAGCGAGTTAGGTGAAAATGCCATATCAGCAGTAGGCCTAGCCAATAGAATTTATTTTATCTTTACAACCATATGTTTTGGCATTTACAGTGGAGCATCAATTTTTGTAGCGCAATATTGGGGTGCAAAAGATATGGTAAGCATTAAAAAGGTATTTGGAATTGATCTAATAATAGGCTCATTATTATCTCTTATCTTTGCAGTGTTGGTTTTTTTCTTTAGAAATCAAATAATGAGAATTTTTATTGATGATCCTTATGTTATTGAGTTAGGGAGCGAATATTTGAAAGTAATTTCATTTTCCTATCCATTAACTGCAATATCCTTCGCATTCAGCTTTAATTGCCGAGCAATACATAAACTAAAAATGCCAACTGTTATAAATGCTGTGGCACTTTTAATCAATACCTTCTTTAATTGGATTTTAATTACAGGTAATTTAGGCTTTAAAGCACTTGGTGTAGAAGGAGCTGCAATAGCTACCTTATTAGCAAGAATAGTTGAATTTGTTGCACTTATATTTTTTATTTACAAGGATAAAAATCATCCTTTGGCGGGAACAATTAAAGAACTCACATCGTGGGATGTTACTATGCTTAAGAAAGTCCTTAAAACGTCTTTTCCTGTAATAATGTCAGAAACAGCATGGTCCATTGGTACCTCAGTTTATTTTATAGCATATGGGTTTATGGGTTCATACGCTATTGCTGTTGTACAAATTGCCTTTAATATATCTGATTTCTTTCAAACATTATTTTTTGGTATTGGCAATGCTAGTGCGGTAATGATAGGGAATGAAATAGGTAAAAATGACATAGACAAAGCAATGGATTACAGCAATAAATTTGTAAAGATAACTTTAGTTTTAAGTTTTGTGTTTGCATCCCTGTTATTGGTTTCGAGAAATTACATTATAAGATATTTTAATTTAGAGCCGATTACCAGCGAATACCTCAGCAAGACATTAATAGTATATTCTCTTTATTTTACTCCTAAGATGTTCTCCTACATTTTTATATGCGGTATATTAAGAGCTGGCGGTGATACTAAATTCTGTATGTTTGTAGATATAATCACTATATGGGGTATTGGAGTTCCACTTTCATTTATTTCTGTATTATTATTTAAGCTTCCTATCCATTTAGTTATAGCTTTAGTTTTCAGTGAAGAAATTATAAAATCCATAACCGTTACAAAAAGATATCTAAGTAAAAAGTGGATGAACAATTTAATAATGGATTAATATTGACAAAAAAGTTCGGTAATGTTACTTTTAATTTATTAGGAGGCAATATGAGACATATATTTATAATCAACCCCATTGCAGGAGATGGCAAGTATCAGAAGGATTTAGCTGATTCAATACATGCTCAGTTTAAGGACAAGGATATTAATTACGAGGTATATTTCAGTAAATTTAAAGGTGATATTCAAAATTATATAAATAACAAATGTAAGGACTCTATTTCAAGCGTTATCTATGCATGCGGCGGTGATGGTACACTTCATGAAGTAATTAATTCTGCATGTAAATTTGATCACATAAATGTTGGAGTCATTCCCTGCGGCTCAGGCAATGATTTTATTAAAAACTTTATAAATTATGAAAACTTCAATAGTATTGAAGCACAAATGCAAGGAGAAATTGTTTATTTAGATTTAATAAAGGTAAATGATATATATGCCTCGTCTGTGTGTAACGTAGGACTTGATGCAGATGCTGCCTTTCATATGCATAAATTTAAAAAACTTCCATTTATATCTGGCTCCACAAGATATTATTTATCAGTACTTTATTGTTTGATAAACGAACTGGGAAGATATCTAAAAATCTCAATTGACGATAATGAAGAAATAAATAATTCATTTTTACTAGGTGTCGTTGCAAATGGGCAATTTTATGGTGGAGGCTATAAATGTGCGCCCCTAGCTATTATAAATGACGGATTGATGGATTTGTGCTTGGTTGATAAAATCTCAAGATTTCAAATAATTAACCTGATTGGAAGCTATAAGTTAGGCAATCACCTTAAAAACCCTAAAATAAATAAATACATTACTTATAAAAAATGTAAGCATGTTAAAATAAAGAGCAATGAACCGTTAAATGTATGTATTGATGGCGAAATATATATTCAAGATGAAGTGAATTTAACTATAAAAGATGAAGCACTTAAGCTCTGGCTACCAAAAGGAACAAAAATTAAAGGGAATGAAGAGGATTTCTCTGCCCTTACACAGTGATTTTAAAAAAATAAAACAATAAAACAATGGATACGAATCTTTTAAAGATCGTATCCATATTTTTATAAAAATTTATCTATTTAGTTTTCAAACTAGATTATTAAACTATTTTTAAGTTTTCTACTATAGCTTCATTTTTCATAATTGAATTCATTACAACAGTTCCTATAAGTGTTACAACTACAAATTCTCCTATGGCTACATAAAGTGCATTCAGCCAAAATGGTGTGTTAAATAAATAAGTTAGTTCTATCCCAACAAACAATGCATTAGAAATTACAGGGCCAAGACTTGCAAATATTAATGCTTTTTTGTTATATCCAAATGTCTTTCTCACAGTTACAATAATAATTATTGCAACAAATGTTGCAAAAGAACCAACAACCACATCAATAATTCCTAAAGGGCTCGCCAAATTTGCCAGCACACATCCTAATACTAATCCAAGACCATACCTTGGTTCCATAAATACAAAGAGTACTAATATTTCAGAAACTCTAAACTGAATATCATTGTAGCTCATAAATGCAAACAAATAGGTCAATGCTGCATATGATGCTGCTATTAAAGCTGTTCGTGTTATATATTTACTTTTTTCCATTAAAAAAACTCCTTTCGAATAGCATTCTCGGAGTCACTAAAAAAA
>JAQSXU010000072.1 GCA_029256485.1 Clostridiaceae bacterium | reverse complement strand
AGCTATAATGGATGTATTATATAAGGAAACAGGAGATTCAAAATATAGAGCCCATTCACTACTAAGAAAGTATGTTAGGGCTGGATGGCTAGGCAGAAAATCAGGAAGAGGATTCCATAATTACGCTAAATAATTATATTAAAAAATCACTGAGTGTTAAAACTCAGTGATTTTTTTATGGCTATAATTATTATATATTAATAAATAATATGTTATAATAAAAGTTATTAGCTTGATAGATTTAACATAGATAATACTGTAGAAATAGCATCTGATGCTAAAAATGCTATGCTGATTATAATAACAAGCTTTTCCCATAAATTTAAATTTTTCATCTATAGGCTCTCCTTCGAATAATTTCAATTAGATATTTTATTTAATGAATTATTATTGTGTAAATATACAAAATATTATACATAAAAGGAGACATATTTAATGCAATTTTATAAATAACAATAAACATATAAATATATTATGAAAAGAGAGGGAAATAAAATGGATTTTGATTGTGTAGATAGTATTGAAAATGGGGTTATAGTTAAATCTGTGAGGAATTTTGAATTGCCTCATGTATTTGATTGCGGACAATGTTTCAGGTGGAATAGAGAGGCAAATGGAAGCTATACAGGGGTAGCTCTAGGCAGGGTAATTGAAGTAGAAAAAAAGAAAGACGATTTATACATATATAATACAAGTATTGAAGAGTTTAAAGAAATATGGATAGATTATTTTGATTTAAATAGAGATTACAGCGCTATTAAAGAAAATCTTAGTAAGGACCCGTTATTGCAGAAAGCAGTAAATTTTGGATATGGAATTAGATTACTTCAGCAAGACGAATTTGAGCTTACTATATCATTTATTATTTCTTCTAATAACAGGATTCCTATGATTAAAAGAGCAATAGAAAATATAAGTAAGAAATGGGGACATGAGATAACTTATAAAGGTAAAAAATATTATACTTTTCCAACTATTAAATCGTTAAAGGATGCAACTGAAGAGGATTTGCAAAGTTGTGGAGTGGGTTTTAGAGCTAAATACATAGTTAATACTGTAAAAAATATACATGAGAGTAATAAAGAAGGTTATAAACAATTTGATTTGAAAACTATTAAAAGGTTAAGTGATGATGACTGTCATAAGGCACTTCAAAATTTTATGGGTATTGGCCCTAAAGTAGCAGATTGTATCATGCTGTTTTCAATGGAAAAATATACGGCTTTTCCAGTTGATGTGTGGGTTAAAAAGGCTATGATTTACTTTTATATGGCTCCAGATGTTTCTTTAAAAAGGATTAGAGAATTTGGCAGAGAAAAGTTTGGAGAATTGTCTGGGTTTGCACAGCAATATCTATTTTATTTTGCTAGGGAAAATAAAATTCAAATAGATTAAATATCACAAATTATATATTTGGCTGTTTCATATTTAACAATTATCTGTTATAATGTAATATGTTAATTGTTAGAACATATATAGATACTGTATTAATAATATAGTAAATTTTTCTGATACAATTAAACAAAGAAATTTGTACAATATTAAGGGTTACCTTGTATGACTTAGGAGGTTATATAATGTTTAAATTTGAAACTCAGCTGAAAAAACTTAAGTACCAAGCATTAAAAGAAGTAGCGCTGATGGTTAAAGAAAACAGATTAAGTAAGGATGAGTTAATAAAAGTACCATATGATGTAATACAGGGGGATACAGCAGAGTATAGATGCTGTGTTTACAGAGAAAGAGCAGTTTTTTATGAAAGAACTCAGCTGGCAGCAGGATGTCTACCAGATGATAATATATTACACGACTTAGTGAAAATAAAGGATGAAGATCAAATTATATATGTACTGCCTGCTGCCTGTGACAAATGTCCTATTGTTAAATATTCAGTTACTGATGCCTGCAGGGGATGTATACAGCATAAATGTATGGAAGTTTGTCCAGCCGGAGCAATTACAAGAATTGCGGGAAGAGCATATATAAATCAAGATTTGTGTAAGGAATGTGGAATGTGTAAAAAAGCATGCCCATATACAGCCATAGCTGAAGTAATGAGACCTTGTAAAAGGGTATGCCCAACAGGAGCATTAGAAATTAATCCTGAAAATAGACAGGCTATGATAGAGCAAAAAGAGTGTATAAATTGTGGAGCCTGCATGGCAGCATGCCCTTTTGGAGCTATATCTGATAAGAGCTATATAATTGATGTTACCAAAGCTTTAATGGAAAATAAAAAGTTATATGCTGTAGTTGCCCCTGCTATAGCAGGCCAATTTGGACCAAAGGTATCTGTGGAACAGGTAAAGACAGCCTTTAAAAAGTTAGGATTTACAGGTATGTTTGAGGCTGCTTGCGGTGCGGATGCAGTTACAATTCATGAAAGCAGCGAATTTATTGAAAGAATGGAAAAGGGAAGCAAATACATGACAAGTTCATGTTGTCCTGGATTTGTTGGATATATAGAAAAGAAATTCCCTGATCAAGCAGACAAGATATCTACCACAGTATCACCTATGGTAGCAACAGCAAGATTAATCAAAAAAATAGATAAAGATGCTTTAATAGTATTTGTTGGACCTTGTACAGCAAAGAAGACTGAAATAAAAAGAAAGGGAATTAAGGAATCTGTTGATTATGTCATGACATTTGAAGAGATAATGGCATTAATGGGTGCCTTTAATGTTAATCCAGAAACGTGTGAAGTAACAGAAGTAGATGATGCATCATATTTTGGCAGAGGTTTTGCTCAAGGCGGAGGATTAACTGCAGCCATTGAAAATTATATAAAGGATAAAGAATTACCAATTCAATTCAAACCTGTTAAAGCAAGCGGTCCGGATGAAATTAAGAAAGCAATGACCATGGGTAAGGCTGGAAGACTAGCTGGTAATTTTATAGAAGGTATGATGTGTGAAGGTGGATGTATTGGAGGACCAGCAACTACTATTTCCTTAATGAAGGCAAAAATAAACTTGAACAAGTTCAGTTCACAGTCATCTAAAAAAAATGTATGCGAAAATGAAAAATTAAATGACTTTAAGGAAACAAATTTAGAGGTATAAAATAAACATAAAAGTTGCCTTGTAATAGTATAAAGTTCTATTGCAAGGCAATTTTTATTGACATTTAAATATATTTTTACATATTTAAATGTTAATTACGAATTGACAAATAAAATGGCAGCATAAATAATTAAGATTAGATAATACATAATAAACATAGGGTGATAAAATGGGTAAAGAATTTAAGAATATATTTGCGCTAATTAAAAAAAATAAAGATCAAATTATTTTTTGGTTGTTTTTAATTTTTTTATTTTATAGCGCCTTTCAGTATTTCAATAAGTACTTTTATGAATTTAAGGATCCTGAAAGAGTAAAAAAAATTATAATGTCTTATGGCAAGTATAGTATGCTGGCTTTTTTAATTCTTCAATTTATACAGGTAGCAGTATTTTTTATACCTGGTGAGATAATACAAATTTCTGGGGGCTTTATTTATGGAACCTGGTCTGGTTCATTAATATCAATGATAGGTATTTCAATAGGAAGTATATTTGCATATTCTGTTTCTCATTATTACGGGAGACCATTATTAATTAAGATAATTAATAAAAAAAATATAAATTTCTTTGACAAGGTTAGCAATTATGGCAAAATAGATTATGTAGTTTTTTTACTTTATTTAATTCCGGGTATTCCAAAAGACGCACTGGCATATATATGTGGAGTATCTAAATTGAATTTAAGGAAATTTATATTTTTATCTACACTAGGCAGAGTACCTGGGGTTATTGTTTCTACATACTTTGGAGCAAATATTAACAGTGGGAATAATGGAGTGTTGATTTTTATTGCAATATTAATGTCACTGCTATTCTCAGTTGGAATTTACAAAGGAGATAAAATAATAAAGAGTATAGTAAAAAGAGGTAAGTAGTATAAATTTTATAAAACATGTTAAAAATATAATAGTGTGTGCAGGCTGACAAAAACGAATTCTTTATAGAATATATTCTAATTTATGAAATGATTTTATATATAAAGAAATAAATAGTAAATTAGAGAAAAAAAGAAATAATACTAGTTAATAAATAATACATGTTATTAATAGGGCTAAAACAGCCAAAAGCAAGTTTGCTATTATAAAGTGTATTATTTATTATAATAATTGTATTAGCACTCGATATTGGTGAGTGCTAACAATGAAGTGATTAATATTTTTAAATATATTTAAGGAGGGGTTTAAAAATGAAGATTAGACCACTTGGAGACAGATTAGTTATTAAAAAGTTAGAAGCGTTGGAAACAACCAAAAGCGGCATAGTTTTACCAGGAGCTGCTAAGGAAAAGCCTCAGGTTGCTGAAGTTATTGCAGTTGGACCAGGAGGTATTGTGGACGGTAAGGAAATAAAAATGGAATTAAAAGCAGGAGATAAAGTATTGTTCTCAAAATACTCAGGTAATGAAGTTAAAGTTGATGGAGAAGAATACACTATATTAAAACAAGACGATATACTAGCAATAGTTGAAGATTAATTTAAAGTTTTATTTCAATAAGGAGGGTTTAAAATGGCAAAAAGTATTTTATTTGGCGAAGAAGTAAGAAGATCCATGCAAAGCGGTGTAGATAAACTTGCTAATACCGTAAAAGTAACATTAGGACCAAAAGGAAGAAACGTAGTTTTAGATAAAAAATTTGGATCACCACTTATAACTAATGATGGTGTAACAATAGCTAGGGAAATTGAATTAGAGGATCCATATGAAAATATGGGAGCACAACTTGTAAAGGAAGTTGCAACAAAGACAAACGATGTAGCTGGTGATGGTACTACCACTGCTACATTGCTGGCACAGGCAATAATAAGAGAAGGTTTAAAAAATGTAACAGCTGGAGCAAATCCAATGTTAGTCAGACAGGGAATAAAATTAGCTGTAAA
Organism: Clostridiaceae bacterium; assembly: GCA_029256485.1. The sequence continues at coordinate 12,365 of JAQSXU010000072.1, read as the reverse complement.
TAAAGCTGTTGAAGAAATACTTAAGATTTCTAGACCTGTTGAAGGAAAAGAAGATATAGCAAGAGTTGCTTCTATATCAGCTTCAGATGAGGAAATCGGTAAGTTAATTGCAGATGCCATGGAAAAGGTAGGTAACGAAGGAGTTATCACTGTTGAAGAATCAAAAACCATGGGAACAGAACTAGATGTTGTAGAAGGAATGCAGTTCGACAGAGGATATTTAAGTCCATATATGGTAACTGACACAGAAAAGATGGAAGCTTCTCTAGAAGATGCGTACATTTTAATTACAGATAAAAAGGTTTCAAATATTCAAGACATATTGCCATTACTTGAGCAGATTGTTCAACAGGGCAAAAAACTATTAATATTAGCAGAGGATATTGAAGGAGAGGCATTAGCTACTTTAGTTGTTAATAAATTAAGAGGAACATTTACATGTGTAGCTGTTAAGGCTCCTGGATTTGGCGACAGAAGAAAAGAAATGCTTCAAGATATTGCAATATTAACAGGTGGAGAAGTAGTTTCAGAAGAATTAGGAAGAGACTTAAAAGAAACTACCATAGATATGTTAGGAAGAGCTGAAAGTGTTAAAATCACAAAGGAAAATACTACAATAGTAAATGGAAAAGGTGATAGAACACAAATTCATGAAAGAGTATCTCAGATAAGAAGACAAATTGATGAAACAACTTCAGACTTTGATAGAGAAAAACTTCAAGAAAGATTAGCAAAATTAGCTGGTGGTGTTGCAGTAGTTAAAGTTGGTGCAGCTACTGAAACAGAGTTAAAGGAAAGAAAATTAAGAATAGAAGATGCTTTAGCAGCTACAAAAGCAGCTGTTGAAGAAGGTATAGTTCCAGGAGGCGGAACGGCTTATATCAATGTAATTCCAGAAGTAGCAAAATTAACTTCTCAAAATGCTGATATAAAAGTTGGCATTGATATAATAAGAAAAGCTCTTGAAGAACCAGTTAGACAAATTGCTTATAATGCAGGTGTAGAAGGTTCAGTAATAATTGAAAAAGTTAAAGGCAGCGAACCAGGAGTTGGTTACGATGCATTAAATAATAAATATGTTAATATGATAAAAATAGGTATTGTTGATCCAACTAAGGTTACAAGATCAGCATTACAAAACGCTTCCTCAGTTGCGTCAACATTCTTAACAACTGAAGCTGCAGTTGTAGATATACCAGAAAAGAATAATAATCCAATGCCAGCTGCTCCAGGAATGGGAATGGACGGTATGTATTAATAAAAATAGCTCTCGAAAAATCGAGAGCTATTTTTATATTATAAGGATTACATTCTTGTATAAGCGATTGCATTTCTCATTTTCTGAGTAGCCGCATGGGTTAATTCTTTTCTTTTCAGCACAACACTCATATAAAGAGAATCAATTATAGTCAAATGAGCAATTCTAGAAGCAAAAGCTTCAAATTGATGGCCTGTTTCTTGAGAAATTGCATTAAGTGTTATATCAGCTTTTTCACCAACTGGAGACTTGGAAAAAGAAGTTATTGCAATAGTTTTCGTACCATTTTCTTTAGCAATGTTCAATAAATTTATCATATTTAAATTAGAACCAGAATGCGAGACAATTACTATTACGTCATTTTTAGTAAGCTGAGCAATTGACATTAGCTGCAAATGGTTATCTGTATAAACAGAAACCTTTAAACCCGTTCTCAAAAATTTATGATGAGCATCCATAGCTACTATTCCAGAGCCGCCATTGCCATAAAATACAATTTGATCTGCAGCTAATATAGCATTTGCTGCTTTTTCAATAAGATCTGAATCTACTGAAAGCAGTGTATCATTCAAAGCTGTGATATTTGCTTTGAAAACTTTATTTACAATGGTTTGTTCGGAGTCTTTTTCACTTATTTGTTCATTTGCATAATTATTATCTAGTGCTTCAGTTAATTCTGTGGCCAGCGTAATTTTAAGTTCCTGAAATCCTTTTAAATTAATTTTTTTACAAAAACGAAAAATAGTGGCATCAGATACCTGAAGCTTTTCTGCTACCTGGCTGATTGTAGAATAAATTAAATCTTTAGTATTATTTATAATATAATCTGCAATTTTTTTTTCCGTTTCGTTAAATGTATTATATTGAGATTTAATTTGGAGAATTTGATTTAGAGCAGGTTCCATTACATCACCTTCTTAAAAATTTACTATCAAAATATAATTATATATAAGAAAATTATTTTATGCAACATGTAAAACTATGAAAAAAATATACACAGTAAGTTATATTTATAAATAATGTTTTTCTGTAAAAAAACATTATTTATTTTTTAACAACTATTGAAAAAAATTTTCTAATAATATATAATTAAGAAAGTAAATTTATTTAGTGTTATATTAATTTGTGAAAATAATTTTCACAAATTAATATCTTAATTGATAACGATACCAACGCATATGTAAGTTTTAGTAATAATTAAGATAAAGTTAAATAAAAGGAGGATGCAAAATGAACACAAAGATAGCTATTGTGAATTCTAGCAGTTTTGGTAGAGTTTTTCCGGAACATATTGAAAAACTAAAAAAATTAGGACAAGTAGATAGGTTTGATCTTCCAAAGGATACTGGCGGTAAGGTGCTGGCTGAAAAGCTCATGGGTTATTCAGTAATAATTGCCAGTGTTACTGCACTATATAACAAAGAATTCTTTGAAAATAAGGACAGAACTTTAATAATCTCCCGACATGGAATTGGCTACAACAATATAGATGTTCCAGCTGCTACAGAAAAAAATACTTTTATTACAAAGGTTGATGCACCTGTAGAAAGAGAAGCGGTAGCAGAAAATGCAATATCCCTTCTAATGACTGTTTTAAGGCAGATAGTTCCTGCATCTCTTAAAGTCAAAGAAAGCAAATGGGCAGAAAGAGCCAAATTTATGGGATGCGAAATAAAGAGCAAAACAGCAGGAGTAATTGGACTGGGTAATATTGGAAGCAGAGTTGGAGAAATATTAAAATATGGATTTAATGCTAATCTTATTGCATATGATCCAAACCTTTCTGATGAAGACATAAGAAAAAAAGGAGCAGAACCTGTATCTTTAGAGCAACTTCTTAAGAATTCAGATATAATTTCTTTAAATGCCTCTGTTAATAATACAAGCTATCATATGATTTCTGAAAAAGAGTTTTCTCTTATGAAGAAGGGGGTATACATTGTAAACACTGCAAGAGGAGAGTTAATGGAGCAAGGCAGCTTATTAAAGGCATTAGATGAAGGCATTATAGCAGGGCTAGGCGTAGATGTAGTTGAAGGTGAACCAATAGATGAAAATCATCCCCTGATGGCTTATAAAAATGTAGTTGTAACACCGCATACTTCTGCTTATACCTATGAGTGTCTAAAGGGCATGGGAGATAAAGTGGTAGATGATGTTGAAAAAGTTTTAAAAGGAGAAAACCCAGACAATGTTATTAATAAAGAACTACTAAAGTAACTTTAATGGAGGTAAAGAAATGAATGATATTGGATTGATTGGATTAGGAGTAATGGGAAAAAGTCTTGTTTTGAATATAGAAGATAAAGGATACCATGTATCAGCTTATAATTATACTCCTGAGGAAACAAGAGATTTGATGGATAATGAGGGCAAAGGGAAAAATATATCAGCTTTTTACGATCTTAAATCTTTTGTAAGCTCATTAAGTAAGCCAAGAAAAATTTTTTTCATGATTACAGCAGGAAAGCCAATAGACAGCATGATTGAAAAACTTGTTCCATTACTTGACAAAGAAGATATTATCATGGATGGAGGAAATTCTTATTTTCATGATACTACAAGAAGAATTAATGAATTAAAGGATAAGGGCATACGCTACCTTGGCGTAGGTGTTTCCGGCGGGGAGGCTGGCGCTCTAAATGGACCTTCATTAATGCCTGGAGGTTCAAAGGAAGCCTATGATTTAGTTAAAGACATACTAATTAAAATTGCGGCACAGACAGAGGCAGGGCCTTGCTGTACATATATAGGAAATGGTTCTGCAGGGCACTTTGTAAAAATGCTTCATAACGGCATAGAATATGCTATGATGCAGGCAATTTCAGAAGTATATGATATAATGCGTAAATCATTAAACCTTTCTGCAGAAGAAATTGGTAACATATTTGAACATTGGAATTCACAAGAACTAAATTCATTTTTAATGGAAATCTCATATAAAATTATGAAACATAAGGATGAAAAAACAAAAAAACCATTGGTAGAGTTAGTCTTAGATAAAGCAGGGCAAAAGGGAACTGGAAAGTGGACTGCACAGACATCACTTGACCTTGGAATTCCAACACCTTCATTAACTGCAGCTGTGCAGGGAAGAGTTGTTTCTTTCTATAAAGAATATAGAAAAAATTTATCTGAAAATGTTGGTAAAAAATATCCTGATGTTTCATATGACAGAAATAAAATTGTTGGAGAATTAAAGAATTCCTTATTGTTTTCAAATTTTATAATCTTTTCACAAGGCTTGTGGCTTATGGCTGAAGCTTCTAAGGTTTATGATTATCAAATTAACCTTTCAGAAGTGCTTAAAATATGGAAAGGCGGCTGCATAATAAGGTCAAAAATGCTGGATTCATTTAGAAAAATAATTGATGCTGATAGCGAAAATATAAATCTTTTAAACAATAAAGAATCATTAGATTTTCTAATTGAGAAACTTGATTCTATAAAGGATGTAACTTCTATTGCAGCAGATTTTTATATACCCGCTATAGTCCTTAATTCATCAATAGACTATTTCTATGGTATGGCTGAGGAGAACTTACCAGCGAATCTTATTCAAGCACAAAGAGATTGTTTTGGCGCTCATACCTATGAAAGAGTTGATATAGAAGGAATTTTTCATACTAGGAACTGGGAACAGAATTAATTTAACTATGTAATAAATTTGTGTAAATGATAAAAACTTCGGAATAATACTAATAAATATAAAGGCACAAATATTTAAGTTGAAAAGAAAGGGGAGTATGGGGTAAATCTAAATTAAAAAATTATCATTACACAAATATTATTTAGATATAAAAATAATTAATGAAATATTAAAGGAGGATTCTGATATGGGACATGCTAGTTTAAGTATAGCTCAAGCATTAATAATTGCTATTTGGGTTGCTTTAGTTGAATCACGTTCTCTTGGCTATGCAACATTAAACCTTAGATTCAGCCCTTTGATGACTGGTTTAATAGTTGGTGTTGTTATGGGGGATATTCCTAAAGCAATGATAATTACGGCTTCAATACAATTGATTTATATGGGTATGATTGCTCCTGGTGGAGCTATGCCTAGTGAGCCAGCAGTTGCTACGGCTATTGCTGTACCAGTTGCAATTTTAGCAGGATTAAAACCTACAGCAGCAATTGCAGTTGCAGTACCAGTAGGTTTATTAGGAAATTATTTGTATCAATTCAGATTTTTGCTTAATACATTTGTTATTCGTCTGACAGATAAATATGCAGCTGAAACCAACGATAAAGGGTTAACATTATCTATAATTATTATACCAATAATAATAAGTTTTGCTTTATTTGTACCTTCAATTTTCGTAGCTCTATATTTTGGAGCTCCAGTAATAGCTAGCTTTACATCTTCACTTTCTGGAAGTCTTCTGTTCCACGTTTTAGATGTAGTAGGCGGAGGACTTGCCGCATTAGGTATAGCATTAATTCTTAAAGTTATAGGTAAAAAACAATATATTGTTTTCTTCCTATTAGCATACTTCATGTCAGTTATGTTAAAAACACTTAAGATTAACACAGTTACATTTGCAGTTGTTGGAGTAATTGTGGCATACTTATTCACTTTAGTAACTAGCAGTAAAGAATCTGAAGCATAATAGAAGGAGGGAAGATTAAAATGAGTGATGAAAATAAAGTAAAAAGAGAAGCTCCTGAAAAAATTACATCAAAGGACCTAACCAAGAGCTGGTTCAGATGGTGGTATGCAAATGAAATTCCTCACACATATGATAGAATGTTGGCACCTTCTTTTTTCTGGGCTTTGACACCTATTTTAAGAAAACTTTATAAAGATAAGGACGATTTACAGGAAGCCTATTTAAGACATACACAATTTTTTAATACACAAGCTCAATGGGGTGGTGGAACTATCCTTGGAATAACCACATCCTTGGAGGAAGCTAGAGCAAAGGCTTTAGCAGAAGGAAAAGAAGATGAAGCGGTTTCTCCAGAAGTTATAAATAGTACAAAAATTGGATTGATGGGACCTCTTGCTGGTATAGGAGATGCTATCGACTCAGGTACAGTTCAATATATATTTATAGCAATTGCATTACCTTGGGCTCAAGCAGGCAGCGCTATGGGTGCATTATTTCCATGGATTGCATTTACTCTTGTAACATTCTTATATGGAAATTATTTCACAAAGCTTGGATATAGGCTTGGACGTACAGCTGCATCAGAAATTATTGGCGGCAAGAATATGAGAAAAATAATTAGCGGTTTATCTATTCTTGGTTTGTTTATGATGGGAATTTTGGCAGCTTCTTATGTTAAAGTTAATAGTTCATTAATTTGGACTATTTCAGGAAAGAAATTTGAACTTCAAAGTATTCTTGACTCCATACTGCCAGGCTTATTACCACTTCTTACTGTATTAGGAGTTTACACTTACTTTGATAAAAAAGGATTAAAGATAACTAAAGCACTTGCAGGGTTGTCAATAATTTTAGCAATTCTTGCTTTCTTAAGAATTCTATAATAAAGAGAATTGCAAAAAATATAATTTAAATTATGAATTGTCTCTCTTCCTTTGTAATTATTATTAATAGAAAGAGAGACATTCAACCCATACCTAAGACAAAAACTGTTTATGAAGAGAGGGTGTAATTGAATGAATAAAAAGGCTGCGCTGATAATTACTCATGGAATCTTTGGAAAAGAGTTATTAAGAAGTGTTGAAATGATTATGGGAGAACAAGAAGATGTAAAAGCACTAGGGCTTAGCTTAGGCGAAAGCGTAGATGAACTGAGAAGTACTGCTGACAATATTGTAATTGAGAATCAAAAAGCTGGATTAGATACTATCATACTAGTAGACATATTAGGTGGCAGCCCATCAAATGTAGCCTTATACTTGCTAAAAAAGTACAAGAGTATTAAACTGATAACAGGAGTTAATATGCTTATGCTTATAGAGTTTTTTCAATCTAGAGACTCTAGTGAATTAGATAAATTGATGGAACTTATGATTAATTCAGCTTCAGAAGGAATAAAAAAATACGAAAACAATATGGAAGGATAGTGATTATTAATGGGTGAAGTTGTATTAGCAAGAATAGACGACAGACTTATTCATGGACAAGTTATGACAAAATGGTCAAAGGGAATGGGAACAAATGCATTATTTGTTGTAGATAACGCTACAGCAAGTGATCCATTTATGAAAGATATTTATATGATGTCAACTGCAAATTCAGGTATGAACATTAAAGTGTTTAGTAATGATGAAGTAGTAGAATATTGGAATAATACAAATTTTGAAAAAAATAAAGCTGTAATTTTATTTAAAACAATTGCTGCAGTAAAAGAAGTTATTGATAAAGGTCTTCCTATTAAAAGGCTGAATCTTGGTGGAATTGCGAAGAAAAGTGATTCTAAATTTGTAATCCCCAATGTAGCTGTTAAAAAAGAAGATTTAGATATATTAAAAGAAATTGAAGATAAAGGTATCGAAGTGTTTTTCCAGGTGGTGCCTGATAGCAAATCTGTTTCATTAAAGGATGCTATTAAAAACTATTAATTAATGCAGAAATCGTGATAAAAATGCCTGAATTTAATGCTACTTATCATGATTATTACTGAAGGGATTGAGTACAGGTGACTAAGGATAATTATGATTTAAAAAATGTTAAATTAGTTGCTTTGGATTTGGACGGCACATTATTAGACAGCCATCTTAATGTATCGCAAAGAACAAAGGAAACAATTATTGATTTAACTAACAGAGGAATAAATGTTGCCTTAGTTTCAGGAAGGCCAGTTAAAGCGGCTGAATTAGTGAGAAAAGTTTTAAACATAGACATGCCTATTGTGGCATATAACGGGGGAAAGGTGGTTTTCCCAGGAGAAAAAGAGATGTTTTCCACAAAAATTCCTTTAAAGGAAGCCTTGAAGGCTATTAAATACGGAGAAGATAAAGATATATATGTTAAAGTCTATATTGACGATGTTTTATATGTAAAGGAGCCTGATGAGAGATCTATTGCTTTTTCTAAAAGTAGAAATATCAGCTATAAGGCAGTTGGAAAACTTAGTGAAAACATTAAAAAAGATGTAAATATGATTATTATGTATTATAATGAAGATATAAATGGCGTAATTGATGAAAAACTTAAGAGTGTGGATGCTACAATTACGACATCTGTCTCTAACTCAGTGGATGTAATTCCAAAGGGAATATCCAAAGAAAATGGTGTTAAGCTTATTGCTGAGCATTTAAATGTTAAAAGAGAAAATATACTTGCAATAGGAAACAGCTTAAACGATATAGAAATGTTAAAATATGCAGGTATAGGAATTGCTATGAAAAATTCTGATATAAGCTTACTGAGAGAATGGCATAATATATCTGAATACACGAATAATGAAGAAGGAGTTTACCATATTATAAAACAAATTTCAAATAATTAAGAGAATTAAATTAATAATAGAAAATAAACTAGAAATAACTTAATGTAAGTTTTTTCTAGTTTTTTAACTTTATACATTTTAAATCAGATTATAAAAATATTTTTCTTTAAAATGCAACAAAATGTTTGACAAAAGTAAAAATGTTGAATAAAATAATGTAAAAAGCTTTTGTTAAAAATTTTATAATTGCAAATTTAGCTCATATATCCCCTGAATATGGCAGGGAGTATCTACCGGAAACCTTAAATTTCCGACTATGGGTGAAATATAAGTGTGTATTTTGTAAATGTACATGCTAGTTTCACTCTTTTTGAAACTAGCATTTTTTTTATTCTTAACGCAAATAATATAATGCAAAACTTTAATGCATTATACATAATAATAAAAAAGGAGTTGATTTTATGGCAATAATATTAAAGCAGGCGTATACCTTTGATGACGTTTTGCTTGTACCTAATAAATCAGAAGTATTACCAAGGGATGTAAAGTTAGAATCAAATTTAACTAAAACAATAAAGTTAAATATACCTCTAATGAGTGCAAGTATGGATACTGTAACTGAATCTAAAATGGCCATTGCCATGGCAAGAGAAGGCGGTATTGGAATAATACATAAAAACATGACTATAGAACAGCAGGCTGCGGAAGTAGACAGAGTAAAGAGACAAGAAAACGGCGTTATTACAGATCCATTTTCATTAGCTCCTGAAAATACAATAAATGATGCATTAGGCTTAATGAGTAAATATAGAATATCAGGAGTGCCAATTACTACAAATGGTAAATTGGTAGGAATAATTACTAATAGGGATATACTATTTGAAACTGATTATGAAAGAAAAATTTCTGAAGTAATGACAAAAGACAATCTTATTACAGCAAAAGAAGATACAAGTGTAGAAAATGCAAAGGAAATTTTAAAAAAGCATAGAATTGAAAAATTACCACTGGTAGATAGTGAAAATAATCTTAAGGGATTAATAACAATAAAAGATATTGAGAAAATAAAGAAGTTCCCAAATTCAGCTAAAGATTCAAAAGGCAGATTGCTTTGTGGAGCTGCAGTGGGTATTACCGCTAATATGATGGAAAGAGTTGCTGCATTAGTTAAAGCTCAAGTAGATGTAATTACTTTAGATACTGCACATGGTCATTCTTTTGGAGTAATGGAAGCAATAAAGAAGATAAAAAGTGAATATCCTAATTTACAGATAATAGCTGGAAATATAGCAACTGCAGAGGCAACTAAAGATTTAATAGAAGCAGGGGCAGATTGTGTTAAAGTTGGTATAGGCCCTGGTTCAATATGTACCACTAGAGTTGTTTCAGGTGTAGGAGTACCACAGCTTACTGCAGTTATGGACTGCGTAGAGGAAGCTAATAAATATGGAATACCCGTTATAGCTGATGGTGGAATAAAGTACTCTGGTGATGTTGTAAAGGCATTAGCAGCAGGTGCTAGTGTTTGCATGATGGGTTCTTTATTAGCAGGATGTGAAGAAGCGCCAGGGGAAATGGAAATTTATCAAGGAAGAAGCTATAAGGTATATAGAGGCATGGGTTCTTTAGCTGCTATGGCTTGTGGAAGTAAAGATAGATATTTCCAAGAGGGAAATAAAAAACTTGTACCTGAAGGCGTTGAAGGAAGAGTTCCATATAAGGGATATGTATCAGATAGCTTATTCCAACTAATAGGTGGAATTCGTTCAGGAATGGGATATTTAGGGGCTGCAACAATGACTCAATTATATGAAACAGCTAAATTTGTGGTTCAAACTTCAGCTGGGCTTAGAGAAAGTCATCCACATGATATTTCAATTACAAAAGAAGCTCCAAATTATAGCGTAAATCAATAAAATTATGGGCTTAGCCTAAATATAGTACAAAAAGGAGATAAGTATGGAAAGAGAATTAATTCTTGTAGTTGATTTTGGAGGGCAATACAATCAATTAATAGCAAGAAGAGTTAGAGAAAACAATGTATACTGTGAAATAGTTCCATATAATTATTCCATAGATAAAATAAAAGAAAAAAATCCAAAAGGCATTATATTTACAGGAGGACCCAATAGTGTTTATGGAGAAGGTGCTCCTAGAATTGATAGTGAAATGTTTAATTTAGGAATACCTATGCTTGGAATTTGCTATGGACAGCAATTAATTTCCTTTACTCTAGGAGGAGAAGTTGAAAGTGCAGAAATAAGAGAGTATGGGAAGACAGTAGTTAATTTAGATACGGAAAATCCTTTGTTTAAGGGTATGGAGAAAAATAATAGCTGTTGGATGAGCCATACAGATGTTGTTAAATCAGCTCCAAAGGGTTTTAAAGTATTAGCTACTACTAGCCAATGTCCAGTGGCAGCAATGGAAAATACTGAGAAGAAAATTTATGGTGTTCAATTCCACCCTGAGGTAGAACACACACCATTTGGCAGAAAAATGATTTCTAATTTTCTTTTTAATATATGTAACCTAAAGGGAGATTGGTCAATGTCTTCCTTTGCAGAAGAAAAAATTGCATATATTAAAGACTTAGTTGGAGATAAAAAAGTTATTTGTGCTCTTTCTGGTGGAGTAGACTCCTCAGTAGCCGCTGTATTAGTGCATAAGGCTATAGGAAAGCAGCTCACATGTGTTTTTGTAGATCATGGTCTATTAAGAAAAGATGAAGGGGATCAAGTAGAGCAAATATTTAAGAATCAATTTGACATGAACTTAATAAGGGTAAATGCTGAAGATAGATTTTTAGGTAAGCTTAAAGGAGTAAGTGACCCAGAAAGAAAAAGAAAGATAATTGGAGAAGAATTTATAAGAGTATTTGAAGAAGAATCTAAAAAGCTTGGTGACATCGCTTTCCTTGTTCAAGGAACAATATATCCTGATGTAGTAGAAAGCGGAACTAATACATCTGCTACAATTAAGAGCCACCATAATGTAGGCGGATTACCAGAAGACATGGAATTTAAACTTATAGAACCACTTAGAGAGTTATTTAAAGACGAAGTAAGAGCAGTTGGAGAAGGGTTAGGAATACCTCACAATTTAGTTTGGAGACAGCCTTTCCCAGGTCCAGGCTTAGCAATAAGAGTTCTTGGAGAAATAACTGAAGAAAAGTTATTTATAACAAGAGAAGCAGATGCAATATTCAGAGAAGAAATTGCTAATGCCTCACTTGAAGGAAAGATATGGCAGTATTTTGCATGCTTACCTAATATCCAATCAGTTGGTGTTATGGGAGATGAAAGAACCTATTGTCATACAGTAGCTTTGAGAGCTGTAACTTCTTCAGATGGAATGACTTCAGATTGGGCTAAAATACCTTATGAAGTGCTTGATAAAGTATCCAGAAGAATAGTAAATGAAGTTAAAGGAGTAAACAGAATTGTTTACGACGTAACTTCAAAACCACCAGCAACTATTGAGTGGGAATAATTGATAAAAAGTCTGTTACCTTTGTAAAATAAGGCTGCAGACTTTTGCTTTTAAAAGAATAATTAAAATATACAGCAGGCTATAGGGTGTAAATGCCAGTAAACTTTATCAGTTGTATATATACTATATATTGACATTGATTTTTTATGATGATATAATATTTTCGTAATAAGAGAGATTTAACCTAATACAAACTTTAGTCCTCCTTAGGGGATGCGGTAATATGAATTAGTTAAATCCCTGATAA
>JAQSXU010000071.1 GCA_029256485.1 Clostridiaceae bacterium | reverse complement strand
GCCCAAAAGGTATCTTTATTAAGTTACATTGATCCTATTTCAGCTGTTATTTTTGGAATGATATTTTTTAGCGAGAAATTATCATTACTGCAGGGCATTGGAGGAATATTAATTCTATTATCAACATTTTTAGTAGATTTTATTTCAAACAGGAAATAAGATATAAACAATTGTATTTGGGGGAGTAATAATGAATATTACAATTTTGCACACAAATGACATCCATAGCAACTTCCATAATTATGGCAGAATAGTAACAAAATTAAAACAGTTAAAAGATGAAAACACTATTATATTAGATGCGGGGGATTTTAATGATTTTAAGAGTGTAGAGCTGCAGGGCACAAATGGAGCAGCAGGAGCGGAATTATTAAATATTGGAGAATATGATGCCCTTTCCATAGGAAATAATGAGACCAATGAGGGCACAGAAACTTTAAAAAATATAATCCAATACAGCCATATGCCATTTTTAACATGCAATTTAAGAAATATGGATTTGAGCACCATTGAAGGGACTAAGAGCAGTGTAATTATTGAAAAAGGTGGAGTAAAATTTTTAATAATAGGTACCTCACCAAACAGTGATTTTTATTTTCTAAATAATTTATGCACAGTGGAATACATAAAAGCAATTGAACATGAGCTGGCAGTAAATAAAGGAAAATATGATATTTGTATTTTATTATCTCATCTGGGACTGATAGAAGACAGAGAAATAGCTTCAACATTTGATGAAATTAATATTATTGTTGATGGCCACAGCCATAAAGTTATGGAAAAAGCTGAATTTATAAATAATACCATTGTCCATATGTCAGGATGTTATGGGGAATGGCTGGGAAAATTAGATTTAGAATTTGAAAAGCAGCAGCACAAGTACATAATAAAAAATTTTACCGATGAAAATATAAAAATTGATAATAATACTGAAATAAATTCAGAGGTTTTACAGTGTTTAATTAAAAACAAAGGCACTGCAGAAGAAAATCTAAGTAAACCGCTATATAGTATTAATATGGACATGTGGCATGATGTAATTGAAGAAAATCCAATATCAAACTTATTAGCTGATGGATTAAAAGATTTTATGCACTGTGATTTAGCTATTATTAACAGTGGAGTTTTAAATGGGGGAGTTAGAAAAGGCAGTGTGTCAAAATTAAAACTAATTGAAATTTGCCCGTCGCCTCTTAATCCAACAATTATGTATATTAAAGGTTCAGATATTTTCAAGGCATTTCAGATGAGTATAAACACTGATGTATGTTTAAGTGATGGGAAGGGATCAGGATTTAGAGGAAAATATCTAGGAAAACTTCATATATCAGGGGGTACTGTAGAGTTTATTGGAAAAAATATTACTAAAATTGCAGTTGGAAATGAAGAATTGCAATTTGAAAAATGGTATAAGGTAGCATCATCTGATTACCTTAAAAGAGGCTCAGGGTATAAAACACTAGGGAATAACAAAGATGAGAGATATTTTGTGGAATTTTTGAGAGATATTTTAGAAGTGTATCTTAATAAACCTGATTTTTTAGAAAAAGCTTATAAAAATAGATGGAATAAAAAAAGTATTTGAATAATTATTTAATCTATGATATTATTATGTGCGTGTTCAAAATTGAACTAAAAAATATAATATATTTAATTTAATAATTATTTTGCGATGTTACTGATTCGATCAGGCATGGGCAAAGGTAAAATGAGATAAACGTATCATATATATGATTATATATTTTATGTTTATTTGTTAGCAGTCTCATTTTAATACCTTTAGCTCATGCCTTTTGTTTTTCATCGCTTACAGATAAACAACTTCGTATTGTTTATCTAGAAGAAAGGAGAAAATATGTTTAAAAAATCATTTGGAGTTTTACAACAAATAGGCAAAGCATTAATGCTTCCAGTAGCCTTATTGCCAGCAGCTGGTTTACTTCTAGCATTTGGAAATATGTTTCAAAATCCACAGTTTTTGAACTTTGCACATGCATTAAATGCAGCTTGGTTCCAAGGACTGGCAAGAGTAATGGAGCAGGCTGGAGGAGTTATTTTTAATAACCTGGCATTATTATTTACTGTAGGTGTTGCAGTAGGATTAGCCGATGGTGAGGGCGTAGCAGCACTGGCAGCTATAGTTGGATTCTTAATTATGAATGTAACCATGGGACTTGTAGCAGGTGTAACTTCTAATATGGTAGGACACAATCCTGCATATGCCAGCGTACTTGGAATTCCAACACTGCAGACTGGTGTATTTGGAGGTATTATTGTGGGAATAATGGCAGCTCAAATATATAAGAAGTACTATAATATTGAACTGCCATCCTACTTAGGCTTTTTTGCGGGAAAAAGATTTGTACCAATAGTTACTGCAGTAGCTGCGGTAATTTTGGGACTGGCCATGACTTTTGTATGGCCAATAATACAAAATGGCCTAAATGCATTTTCACATAATATGATAGATACTAATAGAACATTAGCAGCCTTTGTGTTTGGAACATTAGAAAGAGCCCTAATTCCATTTGGCTTACATCACATATTTTATAACCCATTCTGGTATCAATTTGGAGAATATACAAATAAAGCAGGGCAGATTGTTAATGGAGACCAAAGTATATTTTTTGCTCAGTTAAAAGATGGGGTACCATTTACAGCAGGAACATTTATGACCGGAAGATTTCCATTTATGATGTTTGGTTTACCAGCAGCAGCTTTGGCAATGTATCATGAAGCAAAACCAGGGAAAAAAGCAGTGGCTGCAGGTATATTGATGTCAGCAGCATTAACTTCATTTTTAACTGGTATCACAGAGCCAATAGAATTTTCATTTTTATTTGTGGCACCAGTGCTTTATGGAATCCACTGTATATTGGCGGGATTATCATATATGACAATGCAAATACTAAGTGTTAAAATAGGAATGACATTTTCAGGCGGATTTATTGACTATTTATTATTTGGTATAATACCAAATAGAACAGCATGGTGGTTAGTAATCCCTGTTGGTTTGATATTTTCCGTAATATATTATTTTGGATTTAGGTTTGCCATAAGAAAATGGGACTTAAAGACACCAGGCAGAGAGTCTGACCATGAAGTTTCGGCGAAATCAAATACAACAGGATCAGAATTAGCTGTTGGAGTGTTAAAAGCCCTGGGTGGTAAAGAAAATATTACAAATTTAGATGCCTGCATTACAAGATTAAGAGTAAGTGTAAAAGACATTAAAAACGTAGATAAGGCAATGCTGAAAAATCTAGGTGCAGCAGGTGTTATGGAAGTTGGAAATAACGTGCAGGCAATTTTTGGACCAAAATCAGATCAATTAAAGGGTCAGATTAAAGACGTTATTGCTGGGAAAACTGCTAAACCAATTGAAGATACACCAATAAGCAATGAGGCAGCTGTTGATTTAAATGACAATACTTTTGTTGCTCCGCTAGATGGAAAAATAATTAATTTAACTGAAGTCCCTGATGAGGTATTTGCTCAAAAACTCATGGGGGATGGATTTGCCATAGAACCAAGCAGCGGAAATGTGGTTTCACCTGTAAATGGAGTTATAACTACAATATTTCCAACTAAACATGCAATTGGAATAACAGCGGAAAATGGAAGAGAAATATTAATTCACTTTGGATTAGATACTGTAACATTAAAAGGTGAGGGCTTCCAGGCATTAGTTAACCAAGGAGATAAAGTGAAAGCAAATCAGCCAATTTTAAAAGTTGATATAAACAATATTAAATCTAGGGTACCTTCATTAATAACACCAATAATATTTACAAATTTAAGTGAAAATGAAACTGTATCAGTAAATGCAGGAGAGAAAATCTCCTGCGGTGAGAATAACATTGTTACAATAAAGTAAAAAGTTATATTTTAGGAGCTATGCTATAATGAAAAATTTATTCAATATAGCATAGCTTTTTTTATAGTTTCATTATCCCTGGCTGCTGCATATAAAGATAGTAGGATTCAATGTTAAGGATGTGGTATTTAAATGAGTACATTGATATTAGAATACGTGCTAATAATTATGCTGGTTTTAGGGGTAGGCTATCTGCTATACTTGCTGAAGGATAGAGGTACAATAATTAAAGAAGATTACTATGGAATTGCAGTATCCATCTTTAGTGTGCGGGATGATAATGAGTGGGCACCACAAAATGTTAAGAAAATATTGAGAGAGGTTTCTAAAGCAGTAAATTTTGTGGAGTTAAATTTTAAAAATGAAGACAATGAATTAAAGCAGGAAAAGGCACTTGAAATGGTTAAGGGTTCCATTTCAGCATTGAATTTGAAAACGGAAATACCAGATGAAAGTATAATTTATATAATTAGATTATGTACGGCATTATTACCCCCTACACACTTTAATTAAATTTCAAAGTTTAAATTACAAAGATCAAATTAGGTAGATTTTCGGCGTAAGCCGAAAATCTTTATTTTATTAAATTTTTATCTTAAATATGAAATGTGTGGTATAATTTTCCTAAAAATAAATCTTAGTTGTAAATAAACTAGTAATTGTATGGAGGGATAATATGAATACTCAATTAGACGTTCACACACATACCATAGCAAGTGGACATGCATATAGCACCATTCGTGAAATGGCTAAAGAAGCCTCAAAAAAAGGTTTGAAACTATTAGGTATTACAGAACATGCTGAAGGTATTCCTGGAACATGTTCTCCTATTTATTTTGAAAATCTCAAAGTAGTTCCTAGAGAAATGTATGGAGTAGAATTAATGCTAGGTGCAGAGATTAATATTTTAGATTATAATGGCAAACTTAGTTTAGAAGATAGATTAATAGATAAATTAGATGTTAGAATTGCAGGAATTCATAATCATTGTTACATACCTGGAACTATAGAACAAAATACAAATGCTGTGGTTCAGGTTATTAAAAATCCTAAGATTGATATAATTAGTCATCCAGATGATGGTTCATGTCCATTAGATTATGATGCAATTGTTAAAGCTGCAAAAAAATATAATACATTATTAGAGTTGAATAATAATTCTATAAATCCAATAAATTGCCGTAAAAATGCACGTGAGAATAATATTCACATGCTGAAATTATGCAAAAAATATAATGTGCAAATTATCATATCAAGTGACGCCCATGTGGACACAGATGTTGCTAGATTTAATCTTGCCTATGAAATATTACATGATGTTGAATTTCCTGAAGAACTTATTATTAATAATTCAGTAATTGATTTTAAGAATAAAATTCAACTAAATAGAGTTTAAAATTTAACTTAATAACCTTTTTATAATTTAAGATGGTTATTTTTTTATATTTTAAAAATGATTCTGTAAAATAAAGGAAACAACAATGGAATGTAGAAATATATAATAGATTTTAGGAAAATATTGGATTGGGGGCTTTTCTATGTTGTTTTTTTTATATTTAGGCTGTTTATGTTCCTTAATTTCGTTTACTGTGTTAATTAAAAAAAGGCAGAAAAAAATAGGAATTAAAATATTAGTTTCTTTTATCATATTAATTTTTATTTCATTAATTCTGCCAATGTTAATATGGACTGCTGGAGAAAAGGAAGTCTTGTACGAAAATAGAACTAATAGAAGTAATGAAATATATTATTTTTATGATGAGAAGTGCTATGCAGAGTTGATAAGCAGAAATAAAGCAAAACAATATGCAGTTAAGCTTGCAGGGAATACTCTTGTTGAAAACTTTGATTTCAATAAGGTTCAAATAGTAAATATAGACTACAGTGAAAAACCAAGATTTGAAGAAATTCAATATTACAAGAAAACTAGGTTAAATGGAAATAATATTATTTCAAAAGAAGTGAATGATATGTTTGGAGGGAGAGAAGGGTGGAAAGAGAAGCTCTTACAGACTAAGATAAAGCTATATATACCTTCAGATTCTATAAAAGGAATTTAAAATATGGCATAATAAGTACAATAAGCTAAAAATTTGATATAATAATTAAATGTACAATGAGTAAAATGAGAACATTTGTTTTTATATGTTTTTTTTGCTATAATCACATAAGTATGCATATTAATAGTAAATTGTAAAATTAATAATTAAAAGAAATATAGTAATACAGTACTATCATTGATAAAAAAACTAAAGTAAAGGTAGGTGAAAAACCTGACTTGTGTATAAATGGCATATAATCATTTACATACAAATCAGGTATATATGGAGCGAAATGATGAAAACAATGTTCCAGTATATGACGTAACAGCTTTAACTTCACTAGAAAAGCTTGAACCGGTTAGAATTAGACCGGGAATGTATATTGGATCTACCGGTACAAAGGGACTGCATCACTGCATTTGGGAGATTTTAGATAATGCCATAGACGAAATATCAAATGGATTTGGTGATATGGCTGTAATAGTATTAAATAAAGACAAAAGTGCCACTATAATGGATAATGGAAGAGGTGTTCCTACAGGGATACATCCAACCAAGAAAAAATCTGGTGTAGAGATGGTATATACAGAGCTTCACACTGGGGGAAAGTTTAATAATGATGTTTATAAAACATCCGGGGGGCTTCATGGTGTAGGAGCAGCTGTTGTAAATGCATTATCTGAGTGGATGGAAGTTGAAATATATCAAAATAATCATATTTTCAAACAGAGGTATGAATATGCATATGATAAATCATTAAAAAGAATAATGCCGGGAACTCCTGTTACTTCTCTAAAAATCATAGGGGATACAGATAAAACTGGTACTAAGGTTACTTTTATGCCGGATAAAAATGTATTTTCAAGTATAGACTTTAAGTTTGATATAATTGATGAAAGGCTGCAGGAACTGGCATTCCAAAATAAGGGTATTACTCTTAAATTAATAGATAATAGAAAAGATGAAACAGTTGAAAAGGTGTACCATTCAGAAAGAGGTCTATTAGACTTTATTGATTACTTAAATGAAAGTAAAACAGCACTTCACAACCCTCCTATTTTATTTGATGGAGAGAGAGAAGTGGCCGGAATAAATATGTATGGAGAAGTGTGCATACAATTTACAGATTCCACAACAGAATACATTGCAAGTTATGTAAATAATATTCCAACAACTGAGGCAGGAACTCATGAAAGCGGATTCAAGACTGGAATGACTAGAGCTTTTAAAGAGTGGGCAAAAAAATTAAATCTATTAAAAGAAAAAGATAAGGAATTTGAAGGTGATGATCTTAGAGAAGGCATGACTGCCATAGTAAGAATAAAAATAAGCAACCCTATTTTTGAAGGACAAACTAAGACAAAACTTGGAAATAATGAAGCATATACAATGATGAATGATTTGGCATATACTGGATTTTCAGAATGGATTGAGGATAACAAGGATACTGCAGCTATAATTATAAATAATGCCATAGATGCTGCTTTTAGAAGGGAAAAGATTAAAAAAATAAATGAGGCTGAAAAGAAGAAAATAGGAAAAGGTGCAGCACCTTTAGCTGGCAAAATAGCAGTTTGTACACTTAAAGATTCTGATGTTACAGAATTTATTGTAGTAGAAGGAGATTCTGCTGGAGGCTCGGCAAAGCAGGCAAGGGACAGAAGATTTCAAACTATAATGCCTTCTAAAGGAAAAATAATGAATACCGAGAAACAGAAACTTGAAAATGTGCTGGGAAGTGAAGAATTAAAAATCTTTAATACAGCTATAGGTACAGGTGTTGGAGAGAATTATAATGAGAATGATCTTAAATATAATAAAATTATAATTATGTCAGATGCGGATGTGGATGGATACCATATAAGAACTTTATGGATGACATACATCTATAGATACATGAGACCATTAATTGCTAATGGACATTTATTTATTGCACTACCGCCATTATATAAAGTTTATAAACAAACAAAACAAGGGGAAATAGTAAAATATGCATATAGTGATGAGGATCTGGGAGCTGTAAAAAAACAGGTTGGCAAAGGCGCTTTAATACAAAGGTATAAAGGCTTGGGAGAAATGAATCCCGATCAGCTTTGGGAAACTACATTGAATCCGGAAACTAGAACCTTGCAGCAAATTACTATTGATGATGCAGCAAAATCAGAAAAAATGATTTCTCTGCTTATGGGAGATGTGGTTGAACCTAGAAAGAATTATATGTATAAATACGCTGAATTTTAATTGGAGGACTTTATGGCTACTAAAAAAAATAACATTCCTTTAGATAAAAATATAATAAAAATAGCACTAGAAGAAGCAATGCCTGATAACTACCTTCCGTATGCAGTGGAGGTAGCCAAAGAAAGGGCGTTGCCAGATGTAAGAGATGGACTGAAACCCGTACATAGAAGAATAATATATGGAGCATATATGCTTAGGGCCTTTCCTGATAAACCCTACTATAAATCTGCTAGAATTGTAGGAGATATATTAGGTAAATACCATCCTCATGGCGATGCCTCAGTATATGATGCCATGGTTATATTAGCTCAAAACTTTACAACTAGAATGCCGCTCATAGACGGACATGGTAACTGGGGAAGCATAGATGGAGACAATGCAGCTGCTATGCGTTATACCGAAGCAAGGCTGACTCCTATTGCTTTGGAAATAATTAAGGACATAGAAAAAGATGTAGTTAATATGGTGGATAACTATTCTGGTTCTGAAAAGGAACCCGAAGTGCTTCCCTGTAAATATCCAAATATATTAGTAAATGGAGCATTTGGAATTGCGGTAGGGTTAGCTACCAATATCCCTCCCCATAACTTAAAAGAGGTTATAGATGCAGAAGTAGCTTTAATAGACAATAAAGACATATCCACAATTGAATTAATGAAGTATATTAAAGGACCTGATCTTCCTACAGGAGGAATTTTAATTGGCAAAAACTCTCTTCTATCTGCATATGAAACTGGAGAAGGAAAAGTAACTTTAAGAGCAAAGGCTTCCATTGAAAAATTAGAAAATGGAAAGCTTGGCATAATAATTACGGAATTTCCATATAGAAGAAATAAAGCAAGGCTGCTTCAAACTATTTCTGAAATGACTGTGGATAAAAAACATGCAAAAATTTTAGAGGCTATTAGTGATATCAGAGATGAGTCTGACAGAACAGGAATAAGAGCAGTAATTGAATTTAAAAAATCCATAGATTTAAATGGAGCAGAAAAGGTACTTAAATATTTATACAAAAAAACAGATCTTCAATGCAATTTATCCTTTAATATGGTAGCTCTTGCTAAAGGCAAGCCAGAAACTTTAGGACTTAAGGCAATTTTAAAATGCTATCTGGATCATCAAAAGGAAGTAATCTATAGAAGAACAAAAAGAGAATTAGATATTTGTGAAAAAAGATTTGAAATTGTTCAGGGATTTATTAAGGCTATAAGCATAATGGATGAAATAATAGCCTTAATAAGGGCTTCAAAATCCAAAAAAGATGCTCAAAATAATTTAATGGAAAAGTATTCTTTTAGTGAGATTCAGTCAGAAGCTATATTAGAACTTATGCTTTACAGGCTTACCGGACTTGAAATTAAAGCTTTTGAGAAAGAATATAAGGAGCTGGAGAAGGAAATCAAAAGGCTTAGCAGAATTCTTGAAAGTGAAAAGGAACTTCTTAAAGTTATTAAAGCAGAAATGCTTGAAATTAGTGAAAAGTACGGAGATGAAAGAAGAACAAAAATTGTTGAAAATGATGAGGAAGCCAAAATAGATGTTGAAGAATTCATTGTGGAAGAAGATATAATGATAACAATGTCCAATGATGGCTTTATAAAAAGAGTACCAATGAAATCATATAACCGTTCAAATACGGATATATCAGACATTGAGTATAGAGAGGGAGACTTTAACAGGTTCCTGATGCAGTCTAACACAAAGGATACAATGATTATATTTACTGATGCAGGAGTTATGTATCAAACCAAGGCACAAAATATTCCTGAGTATAAATGGAAAGACAAAGGAGAAAAAATAGATACATTAATAAGAGGCATTGATTTAAATGAAGAAAAAATAGTTGCAGTTTATATTATACCAAGTTTCATTTCTCAGCTGGACTTTATTTTTATAACTGACAAAGGATATATTAAGAAGACAGGTTTGGATAAGTATAGCACTAATTACACTAAAATTATGGCCTTAAAGCTTAAAGACAATGAAAAGCTTATAAATGTAAATTTAGTACCTAAAGAAAGGGAAGAGAAATTTATATATATTGAAACTAAATTGGGGTTAAGCTTTACTGTTGAAGAACCTTCCATAGAAAGTCTGGACAGAAATATTCTTGGAACTGAAATGTTCACAATTTCAAATGAAGATGCAGTTATTAATATTGAATTTAGGAATCAAGGAGAATTTAAAAGATTTTGTGTAAATGTAGATAACAATGGCATAGTAAAAAATATACAAAATAAAACAACAAGGGGAACAACTCTTCAAATAGATTATTGTACTAAAGTTTTTGTGTTCACTGAAAATGGAACAGTTTCTACTATAGATGGTTTTATGCTCCAAAATATTGGTGAATGTGGAATTGATTTAAACTCATTAATAAACAATAACCAAAAAAATAAAATTGTTAGTATTTTTACTGTGGATAATTGGGATGAAAGAGCTTATGTATACTTCATTACAAAGAGAGGCATGGTAAAAAAGACTGATTTAACTGAATTTAAATGCGTAAGTTTAAATGCGGCAGTGTATAAGAATAAATATGAAAATGATTCACTGATAAATGTACAGCTTGCATTAGAGAAGGATAACAGTCACATACTTTTAATAACTAAAAGAGGAATGGTAATTAAATTTAATGAAAACAATGTAAATCCAATGGGCAGAATTGCTTCTGGAGTAACTGGAATAAGTTTGAGGGAAGATGATGAAGTCATATTTGGAGCATTAAT
Source organism: Clostridiaceae bacterium (assembly GCA_029256485.1). The sequence continues at coordinate 16,886 of JAQSXU010000071.1, read as the reverse complement.
TAATAATACTACTATTGAAAATAAAATTGTGCTAAAATCAAAGCATAATAATGAAAAAACAATTTTAATAGATGAAATAAAAGCTCAAAATAGAGCTGGAAGAGGAAATAGCGCAATGCTCATTGTTATGGATGACTACATTATAAAAGTCAAAATGGAGAGGTGAACATTTTGAAAAAAAGTGTAATGGTAGAAAACAAGAATGGTTTGCATGCTACTGTAGTTGCAATGGTTGTACATAAAGCTGCGGAGCTGCAAAAGAAATACAACGTTGAGTTATTTATGATTTATAAGGAAAAAAAAATTCTTCTTACTAGTATAATGCCATTAATTCTTTTAAAAGTTAAAAATAATGAAGAAATCACTATAGAATCAATTGGACAAAATGAAAATGAAGCATTGCAGCAAATGTGTGATTATATTGAGAAGGATTTAAATAACATTGACATAAGGGCTATTGACCAGGTGGATAGCATAATAAACAGCAATGCTATCACCTGGGAAACCATATTTAACAGTACTGAAAATGGGATAATAGTAACAGATGAACATAACTTTGTCACAATGATAAACACATCGGCTTCTAAAATAATAGGATTAAATTCCTCTAGGATAATCGGCAAACAGATTAAAAATACAATACCAGCACTAAAGCTTGACGAAGTAACAGAAAAAAAGGAATCTCAATTTGACAAACTTATTATAGACAAGTCTATTGTCATAGTAAATAAAACTCCTATAATGGTGGATGGAAAATGTATGGGGGCTGTAGCAGTATTTCAAGATATTTCAAGGCTTGAAAATCTCCTGGGAGAATTAAAAGGCGTAAAGGAACTAAAAGAAAAACTTCAGCTTATATTGGAGTCCGTTGAAGATGGAATTTGTGTGCTGGATAACTTAGGAGAAATAACTTATGTAAATAACTCATACTGTGAAATCTTGAATATTAATAAGAGTGATATCTTAGGAAAAATGATTCAAAAAGTTTCTCCAAATGGAGCAAGGATGAAGGTATTAAAAACCAGAGAAAAGCTTATTGGAACTATTAGCCATAAGCAAAATGGAGTTACCATAGTATCAAATGTAAATCCAATAATAGTTGATGGAGAAATTACTGGAGTGGTTTCAACTGTAAAAAATTTATCAGAAGTAAAAATGCTTTCTGAAAAATTAAATGAGATGTCTGCTAAGGCGGAATATCTTGAAGAGGAATTATATAGAGCAAAAAGGCCTGAAAAAGCATTTATAAAATTTAAAGGAAAAAGTGGAAAGGTTAAGGACGCCCTAGCTATAGCATACAAAGCTGCTAAATCAAATGCAACTGTTCTCATCAGAGGAGAAAGCGGAACAGGAAAGGAACTTATTGCAGAGGGAATACATTATAACAGCTTGAATTCAAATGGACCTTTTGTAAGGGTAAATTGTGCAGCAATACCTTCCCAGTTACTGGAAAGCGAATTATTTGGACATGAAAAAGGAGCTTTTACCGGAGCTATTAAGAGAAAGCTTGGAAAATTTGAGCTGGCACATAATGGTACTATTTTCTTAGATGAAATAGGAGAAATGGAAAAAAGCATGCAGGCCAAAATATTAAGAGTTCTTCAGGATAAGGAATTTCAAAGGGTTGGCGGAGAGGAAACTATTAAGGTAAATGTGAGAATCATTGCAGCAACCAATAGAAATTTAGAGGAAATGTTAACCAGTGGAGAATTTAGGGAAGATTTATACTACAGATTGAATGTAATACCAATATTTTTACCTTCTTTAAGAGAAAGAAAAGAAGATATTACTGTATTGTTGGAATATTTTCTAAAGAAAGTCGGGGAAGAAAATAACAAGACTATAAAGGGAATTACATCAAAAGCTACAAATGTGTTAATAAATTATAACTGGCCGGGAAATGTAAGAGAACTTGAAAATGTTGCAGAGAGAATTTTAACATTATCTGATGGTGAAATCATTGATATTAAAGATTTGCCTTTGTACATTAGAGAAGAATACTTTGAACATAATGGCAAAAATAAAAACCACACCGGGAATTCCATTACTGAATACATTGAAGAAGAGAAAATACTTCCTTTAAAGGAATATGAAAAAATTATCATTACAAAGGCATTAGAGAAGTGCGGGAGTTATAATGCGGCAGGTAAAGCATTGGAAATTAACCATAAAACAGTAGCATCAAAAGCTAGAGAATTTGGAATAGAAGTATAATGAATTTATAAATACTTCAAAAAACATATAGTTGGTAAAAAAGAACAACATGGTAAAAAAGAACAACTTTTTGAACCTAAAGTTGTTCTTTTTTACCAATTTTTATTTAAAAAGATAAACGTTTACAAAATTAAAAATTCACACAATTCTGAAAAGCATTACATAATGTACATTTTCGGGAACTTTTGATAAATGGAAATATATTGGCATGAAATTTGCTTTGTTTATTATTGGCAATTATTTAATTTGATAATATCTAGGAGGGTTAAAATGAAAAAAATAATTAATAATGCGGAAAATGTTGTTTCTGAAATGCTTGAAGGAATTGTAATGGCACATCCTGATCATGTTAGAAAGCTAGATACTGCAGATGTTTTAGTTCGTAAGAATTCTCCTGTAAAAGGAAAAGTTGCTCTGGTAAGCGGTGGAGGCAGCGGCCATGAACCTGCTCATGGAGGATATGTAGGAAAAGGTATGCTGGATGGAGCTGTGGCAGGAGCAGTATTTACATCACCAACACCAGATCAAATTTATGAGGCAATTAAAGCTGTAGATGGCGGTGCTGGAGTTTTACTAGTTGTTAAAAACTACACTGGCGATGTAATGAACTTTGATATGGCAAAAGAAATGGCTGAAATGGAAGGAATAAGTGTTGAGCAAGTAGTGGTTAATGATGATGTTGCCGTGGAAAACAGCACATTTACAGCAGGGAGAAGAGGAATAGCAGGCACAATTTTAGTACACAAAATTGCAGGAGCCAAAGCAGAAACCGGAGCAAACTTAGCTGAGGTTAAGGCTGTGGCAGAAAAGGTAATAAAAAATGTAAAAAGCATGGGAATGGCATTAAGTTCATGTATAGTACCCGCTGCTGGGAAGGCCAATTTTACATTAGCAGAAGATGAAATGGAAATAGGTATGGGAATTCATGGTGAACCAGGTACCCATAGAGAAAAAATTAAGCCAGCAGATGAAATAGTTGATGAATTGGTTGGCAAAATACTAAATGATATGCCTTTAGAATCAGGCAGTGAAGTGGCTGTTATGGTAAATGGATTAGCTTCAACTCCTTTAATGGAATTATATATAGCAAATAGAAGAGTTCATCAAATTCTAGATGGAAAAGGAATAAAAATTTATAAGAGCCTTGTTGGAGAATATATGACATCACTTGAAATGGCCGGATTTTCAGTAACATTATTAAAGATTGATGATGAATTGAAAAAATTACTAGACTCTCCAGCTGATACACCAGCATTAAAAGTATTATAATTAAATTTTATAATATTTTCATTAATGTTTGAATATAGTTTAAGGAGGGCCGAGAAATAATGAGTTTGACAGGCAAGCAAGTTATTCAAATATTGAACAAAATAGGAGATGCACTTGAAAAAAATAAACAATATTTAAGTGAGTTGGATGCAGCTATAGGTGATGGAGACCATGGCATAAATATGAGTAAAGGCTTTAATGCAGTAAAAGAAAAAATAAAGGATGATAATGGAGCAAATATAGGGGACACTTTGAAAAAGACTGGAATGGCATTAGTGTCCAATGTTGGTGGTGCTTCAGGACCTTTATACGGTACAGCCTTTATGAAAGCATCTATAGAAGTAAATGGCAAAAGCTCCATAGATATTTCTGACTTTATTAAAATGTTAGAAGCTGCTCTTGCTGGCATAAAGATGAGAGGAAAAGCTGTAAAAGGTGAAAAAACCATGATAGATGCTATCGAACCTGCAATAGAAGAAGGAAAATCAGCATTAAATCATGGATTAAGTACTCTGGAAGTGCTTGAAAAGATGAAGGAATCAGCACTTAATGGAGTTGAGTATACAAAGACCATTATTGCAACAAAGGGAAGAGCTAGTTATTTAGGTGAAAGAAGTATTGGTCACCAAGATGCAGGAGCTACCTCCAGCTATATTATGTTAAACACCATATATGAAGAAGTGAAGAGTTTTTCTTAGAATTGGGGGTATGGCTAAATGGTAGGAATAGTAATAGTATCTCACAGTATAAAAGTTGCAGAAGGAGTAAAAGATCTGGCAGCGCAAATGGCAGGTAATGTGCCAATAGCTGCAGCTGGAGGTACTTCAGATGGCAGGTTAGGTACTGATGTGTATAAAATTGCAAAGGCCATAGAAAGTGTATATTCGGAAGATGGTGTAGCTTTAATTTTTGACCTGGGCAGTGCTTATATGAATGCCCAAATGGCAGTTGAATTTCTTCCGGAAAATATACAGAAAAATGTTGAAATTGTGGATGCAGCTCTTGTGGAAGGAGCAATAACAGCTGCTGTTGAAAGCAGTATTGATAAAAACATGGAGGAAATTAAGGAAGCTATTAAAGCAATGTGCCTTCATAAAATGCCATAAGTATATTAATTTATAAAAGTGCTATATTATTGTTAATAAAATATCAATTATATTACATTATTGCTATTTTATACAATATATGATATACTTTAGTTAAGTTAATAAGTGGCGGAGTTTTGGAGAGTCGCTTTAATAGGTTCTGGAAGGAATCTTATTAAATGCGGCTTTTTTATATTCCATGCTTCTTATTAATAAAATTATGTTTATTAAACCGCGGTTCAATAATTTGTACAAACTCTAATCTTTCATTTATTATTCTACTTAATTTAAACGTTATCTTTATTTATAATCAAAACATTGATACTTCAAATTTTACTCATTTATAAAAAATATTTTAAAATAAGGGGGAAAATTTTATGTCAGTAAAACTATTAGCTGAGTTTTTTGGAACTATGTTACTTGTTCTATTAGGAGACGGCGTTTGTGCCAACTGTACACTTAATAAGAGTAAAGGCCAGGCTAGTGGATGGATTGTTATAACTGCTGGCTGGGCACTTGCAGTTATGTTACCAGCTTATATATTTGGAGGCATGAGTGGTGCACACTTCAATCCAGCATTAACAATTGCATTAGCAGTTGTTGGTAAATTCTCATGGGCTCTAGTTCCAGGATATATAGTAGCTCAAATGCTTGGTGGATTTGTTGGAGCTGTATTAGTTTATATAACATACTATCAGCATTGGAAAGAAACACCTGATAAGGGCGCAAAACTTGGTATCTTCTGTACTGGACCAGCAATTAGAAGCTATGGCTCAAACTTTATTACAGAGGTTATTGCTACAGGCGTATTAGTTTATGTTATTGTAGGTATGGGCGGAGTTAAAGCTGCTGATGGAGTAGGCACATTAGTTGTTGGCGGATTAATCATGGGCTTAGGCTTATCTTTAGGCGGACCTACAGGATATGCAATGAACCCAGCCAGAGACTTAGCACCAAGAATTGCACATGCTGTATTACCAATACCTGAAAAAGGTGATTCAGACTGGGCATATGCATGGGTTCCAGTATTTGGACCAATCTGCGGAGCAATTTTAGCAGCATTGCTTTATATTGCATTCTTCTAAATAAACTATAAAACTTATACCCATACTTGGATTTCTCATATTTTCTTGATATACTAATAAAAAACAAAGGAGTCCTTTTAATGAATAATTTACGAGAAATACTAGTACAAAATCCTATAATAGCAGCAATAAGAAATGACCAGGAATTAAAAGAAGCATTGGAAAGTGATGCAGCAGTTGTATTTGTATTATATGGGAACATTTTAAATATTGCTGGAATCTGCAGAAGCTTAAAGGAAAAAGAAAAAATAGTATTTGTACATGTGGATCTCATAGAAGGATTAAGAGGGGACAGCTCAGGAATAAAGTATATTAAAGAAGCGGGAAAGCCAGATGGGATTATTAGTACAAAGTGTGCAAATATAAAGTATGGAAACCATTTAGGAATGGCTACAATACAAAGAATATTTGCTGTAGACTCATTATCATTAAAAACTGGGATTAAAAATATCAATGAGAACAATCCTAATGCAGTTGAAGTTATGCCTGGAGTTGCATATAACATTATTGAAGGTCTGCAAAATGAAATTAGTTCATATATTATTGCAGGTGGACTCATAAAAAGTAAGAAAGATGTAATTAATGCTCTGTCTGCAGGAGCAATTGCCATATCTACAACTGCCACAAATTTATGGAAACTTTAAAAACAATATATTTATAAATTTTAGCTTATATTAAACATGAAAACGTTTATAAAAGAATGGGAAAATACGTAATGGCATTAGATCAAGGAACAACAAGTTCTAGATGTATACTTTTTGATGAAAGGGGTACAATAGTAAGCGTTTCTCAAAAAGAATTCAAACAAATATATCCAAAGGCTGGATGGGTTGAACATAATCCAATGGAAATTTGGGGAACTCAGTTTGGTGTTGCTTCTGAAGCTTTAGCAAAAGTTGGGGCAGTTGCTTCAGATATAGCTGCTATTGGTATTACAAACCAAAGAGAGACCACAGTTGTTTGGGATAAGAGAACAGGTTTACCAGTTTATAATGCAATAGTTTGGCAGTGCAGAAGAACTGCTGACACTTGTGATGCTTTAAGAAGTGAAGGCTTTGATAAAAAAATAAAAGCAAAAACAGGTTTAATTCTTGATGCCTACTTCTCAGGAACAAAAGTAAAATGGATTCTTGATAATGTACCAGGTGCAAGAGAAGAAGCTGAAAAAGGACATTTACTGTTTGGTAATATAGATACATGGTTAATGTGGAATTTGACAAAGGGCAAAGTACATGCTACAGATTACACAAATGCATCTAGAACCATGTTATTTAACATACATGAATTAAAATGGGATAATGAAATATTAGAGAAATTAAACATACCTAGTTCAATGCTTCCAGAAGTTAGACCATCTAGCGGTGTATTTGGAGAAACAGATTCATCATTATTTGGTGCTCCAATTAAAATCGCAGGAGACGCAGGAGACCAACAGGCTGCTCTATTTGGACAATTATGTACTGAACCAGGCAGCGCTAAAAACACTTATGGTACAGGCTGCTTCTTGTTAATGAATACTGGAGAAAAAGCTGTAGAATCCAAAAATGGATTATTAACAACTATGGCTGCAAGTTTAAATGGGAAAATCGAATATGCTCTTGAAGGAAGTATATTTGTTGGTGGAGCAGCTATTCAATGGCTGAGAGATGAATTAAGAATGATTAAATCAGCTCCTGAAAGTGAACAATATTGTACAGCAGTAGAAGACACTAATGGAGTATATATGGTTCCAGCTTTTGTTGGCTTAGGTGCACCATATTGGGATTCCTATGCTAGAGGAACAATTGTAGGATTAACAAGAGGAGCTAAGAAGGAACACTTTATCAGAGCAACAGTTGAATCCTTAGCATATCAAACAAATGATGTATTAAAGGCTATGCAAGAGGATTCAGGTATTGAGCTTAAAGTATTAAAGGTTGATGGCGGAGCTTGTGCTAACAACTTCTTAATGCAGTTCCAGAGCGATATACTAAATGTTTCTGTAGAAAGACCAAAGGTAATTGAAACTACAGCATTAGGTGCAGCTTACTTAGCTGGACTTGCAGTAGGTTATTGGAAAGATGCTTCTGAAATAGTTAAGAATGGTGCTGTTGACAGAGTATTTGAACCAGCTATGGAAGAAGAGAAGAGAGCTAAGGCTCTTGAAGGATGGCATGAAGCTGTTAATAGAAGTTTAGGCTGGATAAAAAAATAAATAATATTAAATAAAGTTTTAAGAGAAGTTTTTTCATTGTGAAAAAACTTCTCTTTTTATTTATAAAAGTAAATACAGAAAGTTGACTTATTTTTTTGTGGAAATATTAATTAACTAATAATATATAAACAATATATGAAAATAAAATACATGTAAACATTTTCTAATTGAACATGTAAATAACCTATAAATTTATTGAATTGCAAATAATCTAATATTTGAAATATCACGCAATTATACATATTCTGAATATACTTAAATCTAATATAATTGGAGATTTATTTAACAGAGGTGATTAAATGACAACTTTTATGGATAAATTCGACTGAATTAGTCAAATTCAGCGTTTTGGCAAATTTTTATAATGTTGTGATGTGCTTATAAAATCATATATAATCATTGATATTAAAGAATAAATAAAATTTTCCCTAATTGGGATTTGAGGTGCAATTCATGGAAACAAAACTTGAAAAATTACTTATTGGAAAAGCATTAAAAACAGAAGATTTAAAACATGAAAAATTTAATGTTTTTTGGGGACTACCTATACTGTCCAGCGATGCTATTTCCTCAGTTGCCTATGCAGGTGAAGAAATACTTTGGGTGCTTATACCAGTGTTAGGTGTTATGTCTTTCAAATATATGCTTTATGCAGCACTAAGTATTGTTTTTTTACTTTTTTTACTGGTCTTTTCTTATAGACAAACTATCGACTGCTATCCTCATGGAGGAGGTTCTTACATAGTAGCAAGGGATAACTTAGGTGATGTGTTTGGATTAATAGCAGCGTCGTCATTATCAATTGATTATATTTTAACTGTTGCTGTTAGTTCTAGTGCAGGAACTGCAGCTATAACTTCCGCTATTCCTGGATTATTTAAATACAAGGTTCTAATTACCATTGGTATTATAGCACTTATGACAATTGGAAACTTAAGAGGATTAAAGGACTCATCTAAAATATTTGGTTTTCCAACTTACTTATTTATTATTTCAATTATAGCCATGATAATTACAGGTATAGTTAAAGTATATGTATTTGGATATACTCCTCAGCCGATTTATAAAATTCCTAATGCAGTAGGAGATATAACTTTATTGCTGTTCTTGAAAGCATTTGCCTCCGGCTGTACAGCTTTAACAGGAATAGAAGCAGTAAGTGATGGAATCCCTAACTTTAAGGAACCTTCACAAAAAAATGCTAAGATAGTTTTAGGATTGCTGGCTACTGTAGTTTTAATTGTGTTCGGCGGATTATCTTACTTAGCTACTTTATATCATGCAGTACCTAAAATAGACGCTACAGTAATTTCTCAAATAGCAATGCAGGTTTATGGCAACAGCATAATGTACTACATTGTACAGTTTACTACAGCAATAATATTAATCATGGCAGCTAATACAGCTTTTGCAGATTTACCACTATTATTATCTATAATTGCAAGAGATGGATTTGCTCCAAGACAGTTTACTAAAAGAGGAAAGAGATTAAGCTTTTCAAACGGAATTATACTTTTAGGATTATTTTCTTCAATGCTGGTTATATTTTTTAAAGGTGATACTCACTTACTATTACCGTTATATGCAGTTGGAGTTTTCATTTCCTTTACTCTTTCTCAAACAGGAATGTTTACTAGATGGATAAGAAGAAAAGAAAAAGGGTGGAGACATAAGGCATTTGTAAATGGTATGGGTGCAATTGTAACATTTTGTACAGTAATACTTATTGGCTATACAAAATTCTTTCATGGAGCATGGATTGTATGTATACTTATTCCAGTAATGGTTATTGCTATGTTTCGTATAAAAAGACATTATAACATTGTTGCAGAGCAATTAAGATTAGATTTAGACGAAAGACCAAAGCCTATAGATCATAAAGTTCAAAAGCATTATGTGATTGTACCAATAGATACATTGAATAAGGCTTTCTTAAAGGCTTTAAATTATGCTAGATCAATATCAGATAATATAATAGTATTTCACGTTTCAGTAGATGATGAATCAACTGAAAAATTAGTCAATAAGTGGAATGCGTATAATGTTGGAATTCCTATGGTTATTAAAAAATCTCCTTATAGAAACATTTTAGGACCACTAATTAAATTTATTGAGTCTGAGGAATATGAAGCTGACAGTGAGGATATTATTACTGTGGTAATGCCTCAGTTTGTAGTAACAAAATGGTGGCATTATGTTCTTCATAATCAAACATCACTATTTATTAAAAGCATGCTGCTAAAGAGAAGAAATATAGCCATGGTAACAATACCATATTTATTTAACGAATAATTTATTAATTAAATAACAAAGATTAAAGATCAAAGATTAAATAATGTGGATTTTCGGCTTTGACCGAAAATCTATCAATATTTGCTATCTATTCTTTAATCTTTTTTACTTTGTTTTAAGGCTCTTTTATACAATAGTGTTGATAAAGTGTCCAAGCTATGTAAAAATATGTGCTTGTCCACAGATACTTTTTTTAATAAATGGAATTCTTCTATTCTTATAGGAGCTGTAAAGCTCCTGAACCGATAGGTTGTCTATTATCAAATTCCCGTTAGGGATAGGTCAATTAAAACAGATTTCAGTATTTCTCAAATTTATGTATGTATTTTGAATATTAATCTTACCTATTTCTTTTATAAATTTATTTATTGTAAATGAGATATTATCAAAATTACCGCTCTTTAAGAATTTGAATAAGCTCAAATAATTATTTAAATACTTCGTTGCTACTCCATTAAAACTATAGAATAAAGATTAAAGATCAAAGAATAAACTTTGAAACTAAAGATTAAAGATCAAAGAATAAATAATGTGGATTTTCGGCTTTGGCCGAAAATCTGAAATTTAGGTTTTGCCCAAAGGTAAAACTATCAATATTTGTTATTTATTCTTTAATATTTTTTATTTATAATATAAATATGGCTTACACTTTTGTCATGTACTCTTTTTTCATCATGCTCAATGTTTTTCTTTCCCTTCCGGGAAAATTTTAAGAAGAAGTTTTCCAGTTCAAATTCACCCTGCATTTTATTTTGTTTAATCATTTTTAGTGCAAAAAGCAGTTTATGCCTCCAGTAAAATAGCGTTACGTAAGAAACGTTAATTTCTCTAGCTGCCGCCTTAAGGGACAAGCCATCCAGGGTACACTTAATAAATGCTTCCCATTTTTCAGGGAAGTGAGTTCTGGCAATTGGTGTGTTTGTAAAGTCATTGAAGGTTCTTCTGCAGCCTCTGCATATATATCTTTGTTTACCCTGATATTTCCCGTATAATACAGTATGGGTGCAGCCGCAGTGAGGGCATTTTCTTTCAGGTTCATGCCTTAATGCAGCAAAATAATATAACATATTTATATCAGCGCATTTGTTCTGTGCCATAATAATTTTATATCCCTTCAGTAATGAATATATTTAGCTTAATTATTGACAGTATGGGATTGTCCTAATCACATCAACACTATTATTTAAAAGAGCTGCAGGTGTGGGGAATATTAGTGGTGTGAACATGAATTTTTTAAATAAAAATAACAAATGGCCTCATGTTATGTTAAAATTAATATGGCATAAATAGTTTACAGGCATATTTGGAAATAAGAGGTGTAATAAACTTGGAAAAATTCACATTGAAAAATGGAATTAAAATAATATATGAACATAGAGATTCTCAATTAACATCCTTGACTATTGGATTCAATGCAGGGGCAATACAGGAACATGAATTTAAATTAGGAACTGCTCATGCAGTTGAACATATGGTATCAAAAGGTACTACAACTAGAACGGAAAATGATATAAATAAAGCATGTCACCAAATATTTGGATTTGAAAATGCCATGACAAATTATTCATATACAGTATACTTTGGCACTTGTCTTTATAAGGAGTTTGAAAGAGCTTTAGATCTATATTCAGATATGCTGATAAATCCAATATTTCCTGAAATAGGATTTAGGGAAGAAATGGATATAATCCTTGAAGAGTTGGCAGAGTGGAAGGATGACCCTTCTCAGCATTGTGAAGACATGGCATACTTTAATGGTTTCACAAAGAGAAGAATTAAAAATTTAATAATTGGAACTGAAGAAACAGTAAATTCTATTACATTAGACGACGTTGCCAATTTTTATGAGAGATTTTATGCCCCAAGTAATTGTGCTATTGGAGTTGTTTCTTCATTGCCGTTTACGGAAGTGGTAAAAGCAGTGGAGCATTATTTTGGAGAATGGCATAGAAACTTTAAAGGAATTAATGAGATTATATATGAAAAAAACATATCAGGTGTGTTTACTGAAAAAAATAAAGGAACTAGTGGAGCTAAAATAGTATATGCTTTTGATATTCATGATTTAAATGAAAATGAATTAAAATCACTAAATATATTTAATAATTATTTTGGTCAGGGAACAAACAGCAAACTATATGAAGAGATTAGAACTAAAAATGGTCTAGCCTATGATGTATACAGCAGTGTTAATAATGATAGAGGAATAAATATGTTCAATATATATTTAGGAATTTCAAAGGAAAATTTAAATAAATCTATCAACATTATAAATGAAACTTTGAGCACAGTTAAAAATTCTGCACACAAATTTAACAGTGATATGATTATGGATTTATATAAGAATATGCATCTTAGGAAGGCATTAAGACTGGAAAAAGGAGTTCAGCTCAGTAAGGATTTAGTTTGTTATGAATTGATGTATGGTAAAGCTGAAAATGTATATAAAGAAGTGGAAAATTATAATGATATAAGTTGGGAACAAATATCAGGAGTTATTAATAGAGTGCTTAATAATCCCACAGTGCAGATAGTTACACCCTAATATTTATATGCAATGGAACTGGAGGTAAAACAGTGGATAAATGGATATTAAGAAATAGAAAAATTGATTTTGAGAGAATGTATGAAAAGTATAGCATTAACCCAATGTTATGCAAAATAATCACAAATAGAGATATAAAAGATGATGAAATGATAAAAAGCTACTTAGAACCTACTTTTGATAAGCTGCATAATGCAGATGAAATGAAGGACATGGATAAGGTGAAGTCAATGCTGAAAGAAAAAATAAAGTCTGGAAAAAAAATTAGAGTTTCTTCAGATTTTGATGTAGATGGAATAATAAGTGTATTTGTGCTATTAACTGGATTAATAAAGTTGGGGGCTCAGGTAGATTATGAAATCCCGGATAGAATTAATGATGGGTATGGTATTAATAAGAGAATAATAAAAGAGGCCTACGAGGATGGTATTGACACTATATTAACCTGCGATAACGGTATTGCAGCTATTGAAGAGGTAGATTATGCAAATGAGTTAGGTATAAATATAATAATTACGGATCATCACGATATTCCTTATGTTGAAGATGAAAATGGTAATAAAAAAAACGTATTACCTAAAGCATATGCTATCTTAAATCCAAAGCAAAAAGACTGCCAATATAAATTTAAAAAACTATGTGGGGCAGGTGTAGCCTATAAATTAATAGAATCATTATATGAAGAATTTAATATAGAAAAGAGATATTGCTACCAGCTAATGGAATTTGTAGCCATTGCTACAGTGTGTGATGTGGTGGATTTAATAGATGAAAACAGGATTTTTGTTAAGAATGGCCTAGAAATGATCAATAACACAACAAATATTGGATTAAAGAGTTTAATTGAAGCTTCAGGACTTGCAGGTAAGGAAATTTCCGCATATCATCTAGGTTTTGTAATTGGACCATGTTTAAATGCTACCGGCAGACTTGAAACCGCTAAAGTGGGCTTAAAATTGTTAATGGAGAAAGATTTAAAAACTGCTGAAAAAATGGCAAAAGAAATAGTAGAATTAAATAACAGCAGAAAAACTATGACATTAGAAGGAACAGAAAAAGCAATAAATATAATTGAAAACTCAGAAATGAAAAATAATAAAGTCCTTGTAGTATATTTGGAAAATATCCATGAAAGCTTAGCAGGAATCATAGCTGGAAGGATAAAAGAACTATATAATAAGCCAACTATCGTTTTAACTAATACAAAGGATATTGTGAAGGGGTCAGCAAGAAGCATAGAAGGCTATAACATTTTTGAAGAATTAACTAAGTGTAAAAAATTGCTTTTAAAGTTTGGTGGACATCCAATGGCAGCAGGGATTACATTATCTCCAGAAAATGTAGATATTCTTAGAAAACAGTTAAATTTAAATTGTGCTCTTACATCTGATGATTTATTAAAGAAAATAATAATAGATATGTCTCTTCCTATTGAAAGAGTTGACTTTCAGTTAATTAAAAGCTTACAAATACTAGAACCATTTGGTGTTGGGAATAATAAGCCTGTATTTGCAATTAAAAATGTAAAAATTAAAAAAGCTATTGTTTTAGGACAGGATAATAATGTTTTAAAATTAAAATTAAATGTAAAAAACACTCCCCGCACAATTGACGGAATATGGTTTAATGGTGTGGAGACTTTTGAAGAATTAATAAAGACTAAGTTTGACGAAGATTGTCTCAATGGTTTATATAGCGGTTTACAACAGGCAGCTGTAGATTTAATTTTTTATCCTAGTATAAATGAATGGAATGGAAATAAAACAATTCAAATAATAATAAATAGCATGAGGTAAAATTGCTTAGTTTAATGGATTTTGTAAAAAAGTTAATATATTTGTTATGAAGTTTGCAAAAAATGTCAAACGAAAATTCAATGCATTTCCAGAATAAAGAAGGAGATATTTTTCTGTTTATAGAATAACTAGTTAAATATATTTGGAGGAAGGGCATAAAATGATTGATTTTTATGAAACATTACCCTTTGGATTTCTTCTTTTAAAGGGGAAAAATTTTGTAATAAATTATATAAACAATAAAGCCTCATTCTATATTAACCAGAATAATTTACATTCTTCTGCAGAATACTTGAATTTTCCGGAACCCTTAATGAATAAAATAAGATTTTGCTATAATAATAGAAAGAGTGCCCGTATTGACAGCATTCTGTATAATAATTCCTTTTATGATATCGTGATAAATTCAATTAACGATGATATACAATTGTTTATTTATGCTATTACTAAGGAGTATAATTTTGCTGAGAAGATAAAGAATGAAAGAGAAAAATTTTTAAGTATATCCACAGAATTAAAAACTAAATGCGATATAATTGAAATTTTAAGAAATAGAGAAAAAGAGCATTTAATGCATCTTAAAGATGTAATGAATAATATTTCCGAGGGAATAATTGTATTTGATTCTAATGGAAAGATAAGCTTATGTAATCTATCTGTAAATAAAATACTGGATATAAAGCTTATAGATTTAATAGATATTAGAAATCTTACCCAAAAATATATTATTACAAATGTGGACAGCCAAGCAAGTATAAAAAACCTGTATAATCACTTCTTTAAAGGAAATTTACCTATTAGAAACTTGGTTTTAAAATTTACGTCAAAACAGAGCAAACAAGTAAAATATATAGAAATTAACAGTAATCCAATATATGCCAGCAATAAATTAACTTATACTATATATACAATAAAAGATATAACTGAAAATAAAATGCATCAGATTAATTCTGATGAGCAGGCCAATTTTATAAAAAATGTAGTAAATACACTTGATATCCCATTGGTTGTAATTGATTATCCGGAACTTAAATTTAGACTTATAAATAAAAAGTATGATACTTTGTTCAAACACGATACATACCAATTTAAAATTGATGATATTTTAGGTAATGGATTAAGAGATGTACTGCCAGGATGCGAAAATAATTATCTGTATAATATAGTAAAGTCTGTTGGCAAGGATAAAAAAAGTGTGACTTACTCTCCATGTTTAATTAAAGATGATGATGGGAATGACAGATATTATAAACTGAATTTTATACCCTATATATATAATGAAGATAAAGTTAGAATCCATATTCATGGTTCAGATATAACTGAAGAAATCAATCATAATATGGAGCTTGAGAAATTAAATAAAATGAAAGATGAATTTTTTACAATAATTTCTCATGAACTTAGGACTCCACTTACTATTATTTATTCTTCACTTCAGCTGGCTTATGATATATATAATGATGAAATAACTGAAAATATTAATAAAACCCTGGCAAGAATAAG
Source organism: Clostridiaceae bacterium (assembly GCA_029256485.1). The sequence continues at coordinate 903 of JAQSXU010000071.1, read as the reverse complement.
CCAAAATTGCGGCAGACTTTTAAAATTAATTAATAATATACTCGATATATCTAAGGCAGAGGCTGGATTCTTAAGCTTAAACAATACGGAATTTGATATAGTTAGCCACAGTGAAGCTATTGTAAATTCAGCAAACCTTTATGCTGAAAACAAAAATATAAATTTAATATTTGACACTAATGAAGAAGAATGCAGTGTATTACTAGATAAAGATAAATATGAAAAAATCCTTTTAAATCTTTTATCAAATGCAATAAAATATACACCTGAGAGAAAGCAGATATTAGTATCTCTTGATATACAGCAGGAGTATTTTTATTTAATGGTTAAAGATCAGGGAATAGGAATACCTAAGGATAAAATTGATTTTATTTTCGACAGATTTGCTCAAGTAAACAGTTCACTGTCAAGAAGGGCTGAAGGAACTGGACTGGGACTTGCTCTTGTTAAAAAAATTGTTCAACTTATGGGCGGAAATATTGAAGTGCACAGTGAACCTGGGAAAGGTTCCGAATTCATTGTGAAATTTAAAAAGGAAGCTTCTCCTTTTGAAAATTTAAATTCTCATGTTATTATCAATGCAGATATGAATGACAAGATAGATATTGAATTCTCAGATATTAATTAATAAGTCAGTAATGTTTCCCTATAAGAAAGGGTAATCAATTTTCATTGATTACCCTCTTGTTGATTAAAGTTTAGTTAATTAATTATTTTGAAGTTATTTGTCTTTCATATTGTTCTACCATTTTCTTAACCATTTCGCCACCAACTGAACCATTTTCTCTTGAAGTAAGGTCTCCATTGTAACCATCAGTTAATGGAACGTTTAATGATCTAGCTGTCTCCATTTTGAATTGATCTAAACCTTTCTTTGCTTCTGGTACTAATTTTCTATTGTTT
>JAQSXU010000070.1 GCA_029256485.1 Clostridiaceae bacterium | reverse complement strand
ATTCCTGTTTTAATCAGAGCAAATGAGCTGACCAGTCAAGGTGGCAAGTTTGCATGGTGCGGAAATTCCTTCCCAGCGGGAGACTTCAGCTTAAGAAACATTGATAAATCCAGATATAAGCTGATAAATAGGGAAAACAATAAGGAAATTACAGAAATGGATGAGATGCAGGCCTTCCGTGAAATCCACAGCGGAGCAATTTATATGCATGATGGTATACAGTTTCAGGTTATAAAGCTTGATCTGGAAAGCAAAACTGCATATGCCATACCATTTAATGGGAACTATTATACAATGCCAGGCAGCAATATTAATATCAGGATTATTAAAGGCGGTAAGGAAATGGATTATAACCGTGTGAAGGTTGCTTTTGGAGATGTAAATGTAGATGAAATGGTATTTATGTATAAAAAGCTTCAATTTCACAATCATCAGAACTTAGGCTTTGAACATTTAGAAAAACCATTATCAAAGGATTATGATACAGAAAGCACATGGATAAAGATTCCAGGCAATGTGGTTAATGTGTTTAGAAGACTGCTGCAAGAGGGTGAAAACGGTCAGATTATAAGGAATAATCATTTTGAAGGTTTATGCTATGCAATAAAAAATGCTGCTATGATGGCCACCATGACAGAACAGGAAGATATAGGCGTTTCAATGTCCAATAATGCAGTTGAAATAAGAGGAAACTTTGAAGATGCCGTTTATATGTTTATTTACGATAAATATATAGGTGGTTTAGGATATTCAGAAAAAGTATTTGACCTTACTGCACAGATTATTGAAAATGCTATTAAAATGGTTGGTGGATGTAAGTGCGAAAATGGCTGTGTGGCATGTATAGGGGACTATAAGCTTGATAAAGCAGTGGTGTTGTGGGGGCTGAAGAATTTATTAGAAGAAATAGAAGCTCCTAAGGATATGAAGCTGGTGGAATATGCACCTTCAACATTTATAAAAAAGCCCTTTCAATTTAATGAATTACAAGAAAAGTGGAAAGAATTCTGCTCATATCTAAAGGAAAATGGAGACACCTTTGCAGCATTTTTAAGTACTATTCCGGAAGTGGAGATAGAAAATAATGTTTTAATTTTAGTGACCAATAATGCATTTTATAAGGAATGGATCATGGAAAAAAACAATAAAAAAAGTTTAATCAATATTATTTCATTTTATACGGAAGGCCCATTGGTTATTGACTTAAAAATCAGGCTTGATAACATTGACAGTGACAGAAAAGATGTGAAAAATAAATTGCAGAAAAGATATGAAAATCTTGTGGAATAGGAGAATTCAATGCTTTATGAGAAAGAATTAGAAAGGCTGAATGAATATCAGAAGGAAGCTGTATTGGATGAAAGTGATGCCTGTATAGTAAATGCAAATGTAGGAAGCGGAAAGACAACAGTGTTGATTTCAAAGATTATATATCTGCATTATGCAAAAAAAATAAGCTATAAGGATATGATTGTATTAACCTTTACCAATAAGGCAGCTAATGAGATCAAGGAAAGGCTAACGGGCTTAGACAGCAGCATTGAAATGGAAGAGTTAGAAACCTTCGGAACCTTTCACAGTGTGGCACTTCATCTTCTGAGAACCACACTTTCTGTAGAAAAATTGGGCTATTCAAAGGATTTTCTGGTAATAGAACCAAAAGAAGAATTAGATATTGCCATGGAAATAATACAGTCAGAAAAGCTTCAAATAAAATATAAAAACCGTTTAAAAAAACGTATGGAAAGGGCAATGTCCATTGAGACAGAGGAGCAAAAGGTTTCAAAATATAATGATGATATTTTTAAGCTGGTTCAGCTGTTAAAGGAAGAAAAAATAAGACAAAACAAAATGTGCTTTTCAGATTTGCTGCAAAATGCCAATGCTTTAATGGCTGATTCTAATATAGATTTAAAGTGGATTATCATTGATGAGGTTCAGGACAGCGATAAACTGCAGCTTAATTTTATTGATAAATTAAAGAGTTCCCATACCAGATTATTTGCAGTAGGGGATCCGAATCAGGTTATTTACAGCTGGCGTGGAAGTACACTTAATGTGTTTTCTGAATTGAAGCATAAATATAATGCAAAAGAATTATCTCTTCCTATTAATTACCGTTCCAGCAGTTCAATTTTAGAAGCAGCTAAGTGCTTCCTGCAGGATGGAAGCGATCTCACTGGTATACGTGAACCTGGAAATAAAATAGTAGTGAAGAATCAGTATAATCCATTTAATGAAGCCTGTTATCTAGCAGATAAAATCAGAGAAATACATAACTCAGGTGTACCATATAAAGACATTGCAGTTTTTTACAGGCTGCAGAATCAGTCTCAGGTTTTTGAAGATGTATTTTCAAAAAATCATATTCCATATGAAGTATCACTGAAGAAAACCATAGGTGATATTCCTGTGTTAAACTGGGTGATTAAGCTATTCAGGTTTTCGATAAATAATAATGATATGCCATCCGGAATTTATGTTCTCAGCAATAAGGATTATGGAGAAAGAATATCAGAAAAAGCAGCAGGTAAAATATTAAAGGGTCAGCAGGCAGATAAATCGGAATTATATAAAAAAATGCAGGAGTTTGTCAGCAAATGCTCTGAAATAACCAAGCCACAGCAGCTTTATGATTATTTTGAATTTGACAGATATATCAGGCCCACCTCTTCTGCTTACAAAGAGGATAAAAAATCCATATGTACATTGCTGGACATTATTATGAAACATGTGCAGGAAAAGCAAATATCGTTTTTAGATGGACTAAGAGATTTTATCAATTCATCTGCATTATATGGTGTTAATATTTTGCAGAAGAATATAAAAAGTGATACAGATTCTGTTAAGCTGATGACGTTACATGCTTCCAAGGGGCTGGAGTTTTCATATGTGTTTATTACAGGGGTCAATTATGGCTTGATTCCATTACAGGCCGGAGATACAGAAGAGGAGGAAGAGGAACAAAGATTATTTTTTGTGGGAATTACCAGGGCAAAGGATTATCTGGAGCTTTCATATTATACAAATCCGGACTACTATAGGGCAACACCTGGGGAAAGCAGATATATTCGTATGATTCCGTCACACTTAATACAAAATGATGCTTTGAAAAGTGCACCAGTAAATTTACAGGAACTTAAGAAGCAGATTCAGGAGGAAAAACTTGAAAAAAAGAAAGAGGAAGCGCCAGTGGAATCAGTAAATCAGATATGCTCAAAACAGGTAAAACATAAGAAATACGGCATAGGAAAAGTGCTGAGAGAAGATAAAATGATCATCGAAGTGGAATTTAAAGATTATGGAGTAAAAGAATTTATAAAGGCATTTGGTGATCTGGAATTTTTATAGATAATTATAGTTTATGTATGCCATCAGATTTATAGAATCGGATGGCATTTTTAATTGAAAAATTTCTTGACTTGGAGTTAACTCCAAGGGGTAACATATATTACAGATAAACAATAATTTTATTGTTTGAGTTATTTAGATTTATACCAAAAGAAAGGGAGAATAAATAATGAATTTAAGAGATAAAAAATGCATGGCAGCTTATTTTTCACGTCAGGGGAATAACTACGTTAGCGGAAAAATTATGAATCTGCCGGTGGGTAACACAGAAGTTGCAGCAAAGATGATTCATGAAATCACTGGATGCGATATGTTCCATATAGATACAGTAAATACTTACCCGGTGGATTACACAGAAACAACAGAAGTGGCACAGAAGGAATTAAGACAGAAAGCAAGACCGGAACTTACCAGCCAGGTGGAGAATATGGATTCTTATGATGTTATATTTTTAGGCTACCCAAACTGGTGGGGTACAATGCCTATGGCAATATTTACATTTTTAGAAGCATATGATTTTTCAGGAAAAACAATTATTCCATTCTGTACACATGAAGGAAGCGGAATGGGACATAGTGAAAGTGATATTAAAAAACTTTGCCCAAATGCTAATGTTTTGAGTGGCATTCCAATTAGAGGGGGCAGTGTAAGCGAAGCAGAAAAAGACATATCAAACTGGCTGAAGAAATCAGGAGTGATTTCCTAAAATCCAAAATCAGCTTTGTTTTAAATAAAAAGAACGGGAGTGTTAAATTATGCGTATAAGTGAAACAGCAAATAAAAACCATGAGGAACTGTTTCTCAATCATAAATCAACTTTAAAGATAACAGATCCGGAGCTTATAGAAGTATTTGATAATTTTGCTTTTGATGAAGTAATAAGCTATGGAAATTTAGATACAAAAACCAGATTAATGGTTATTTTATCATCTATGATTGCTATGCAAACATTAAGTGAATATAAAGTAATGCTGGGCGGTGCTCTTAATGTTGGAGTAACTCCTATAGAGGTGAAGGAAATTGTATATCAGGCTGTACCATATGTTGGAATTGCAAAAGCATTTGAATTTATACATGCTACTAATGAAATATTAGAAAGCAGAGGAGTAAAACTGCCATTGGAAGGACAGTCCACAACTTCACCGGAAACAAGATATGAAAAAGGATTAGACTTACAAAAATCAATTTTTGGAGAAGTTATTGATAAAATGTATGAGAAATCACCAAAAAGCCAGATTCATATTCAAAAATATTTATCTGACAATTGCTTTGGTGACTATTACACAAGAAAAGGACTGAACGTAAAAATGAGAGAGCTTTTAACTTTCTCCATGATTTTATCCTTGGGTGGATGTGAACTACAATTAAAAGGACATATACAGGGCAATTTAAATGTTGGAAATAATAAAGAAACATTGCTTAGTACAGCTACACAATTATTACCATATGTGGGATACCCAAGGACATTAAATGCCATAAGATGTTTAAATGAAGTAATACCAGAGTAGAAATATTTAAGTATCCGGGATTGTTACTCTCTTGGAGTGTTACCTAAAACAGAGTTTAATCTGTTTTTTCGTAATTATCCAGGAGAGTTTATTATTTCATGAAGGTTGAAAGAGGGTGAAGGTATGTTTAATATTTTTAAAAAGAAAAGTGATAAAATATAAATAGGGGGGGAAAATCCAATGTATATTACTTTCATAATAATATCATTTCTTCTGTTGATTCCTGTAGGAGTTTACTTATATTTTTATTTCCTGAGGATTGCAGATTTTTGGAGAATAGGATGTAAGATTAAAAAAGTTAAAATGTTGGCAGCGTTTCTTGCACTACTGGCAATTATATGGTCTGTGAATCTGTTTGGATTTGGTGCATTAATTGTACTACATTTGGCTGCGGCGGCTTTATGTATGGAGGCACTTAACCTTATATATGCTGCTTTACGTAAACACAGAGATATAAAAATTGGTTTGTGGAATAAGATTTACTGCTGCGGGATTGTACCTGTTATAATAACCGTATTGATTCTCGGGTACGGTTATTTCAACATGGAAAATGTGGTTGAAACTGATTATACCATACACACAGAAAAGGCAATTCCACAACAGGGTTATAGAATTGCAATGATTGCAGATCTTCACTTTGGTACAACCATGAATGAGGAAAAACTAAAAAAATACTGTAATGAAATTGAAAGTAAGAAGCCGGATTTAGTAGTTCTCTGCGGAGACATAGTGGATGAAAAAACCACCAAGCTGCAAATGGAGAATGCTGCAAAAATACTAGGCAATATAAAAAGCACATATGGAACTTTTTATGTCTATGGAAACCACGATAAAAGCACCTATGCTTCCAAACCGAATTTTAGTGAAGATCAGTTAAAAAAACAATTAGTAAGTAATGAAATTCATGTGCTTGAAGATGAAATATATAATATAAATGATGAGTTTACCATAATCGGTAGAAAGGATAAAGGCTTTTCTTCCGGAATAAAAAGAAAAACAAGTGATGAGTTATTAAAAAATGTACATACTAACAATTTTCTTTTACTGCTGGATCATCAGCCAAGTGAACTTCAGGAAAACAGTGCGGCTGGTATGGATTTGCAATTATCGGGACATACCCACGGAGGTCAGATTTGGCCCGTGGACTAATCAGTGATAAATTAGGATTCGGCCAGATGAATTACGGTTATAAAATGATTGACAAGTATCAGATTATTGTTTCATCTGGAATAGGAGGCTGGGGTTATCCAATTCGAACTGGTCATCATTCGGAATATGTTGTAGTGGATGTGAAAAGATAGTTTAGACCACAGAAACTATATTGCCAGAAGTGATACCGTTAAAATATTATTGACTTGATGTTAACTCCAAGTGTTATAATATCTGATATTAGGAGGTGAAAGCTCATGACCATTGCAGAAGTAAGTAAAAAATATGATCTTACAGCGGACACCCTTCGTTATTATGAACGTGTTGGACTTATTCCTGGAGTAAACCGAAGTAAAAGCGGAATAAGAGACTATACGGAAGAAGACTGCAGGTGGGTGGAATTTATTAAATGTATGAGAAGTGCAGGTCTTCCCATTGAAGTATTAATTGAGTATGTTACGCTGTTTCATCAGGGTGATGAAACTATTGAGGCAAGAAAAGAACTATTAACTGAACAACGTAAACATCTAATAGAAAAAATGGAAGATATAAAAAAGACAATAGAACGCCTGGATTATAAAATAGAAAGATATGAGCAATCAGTAGTTAAGAAAGAAAATGAACTAAAAAGAACGGATAATTAGTATTTCTGCATCCTAAATAATAAATTAGGCCCTCTTTACACTTGATTTTGAATTTATAGGTGTAAAGAGGTTTTTTTATTATATAAATACAGAAAAAACATGTTGACTTGGAGTTAACTCCAAGTGATAGAATTAATTTTATGAGGTTAAAAAATGATTTATTAAGGAGGAATTAATATGCAATACAGAAAATTAGGAAAGACAAATGAAAAGGTGTCAGCTTTAGGCTATGGATGTATGAGATTACCTATAATTAATGGAGATGTAACATACATAGATGAGGAAAAGGCAATAGAAATGATTCATCATGCAATTGATGAAGGAGTTAATTATATAGATACTGCATATCCATATCATGGAACAGGAATGGCAAGAGGTGGAGAAAGTGAACCATTTGTAGGCAGAGCTTTAAAAGACGGCTATAGAAAAAAAGTGAATTTAGCTACAAAGCTTCCCAGCTGGCTCATTAAGACCAGAGAAGATATGGATAAGTATTTAAATGAACAGTTACAACGTCTGCAGACAAATAAAATAGACTTTTATTTAGTGCATGCTTTAAATAAAGGTGTTTGGGAAAATTTAAAGAAATTAGGAATAGATGATTTTTTAAATTCAGCAATTAAAGATGGAAGAATAAGATATGCAGGATTTTCATTTCATGATGATTTAAATGTATTTAAAGAAATAGTTGATTATTATGATTGGTCATTCTGCCAAATCCAATATAATTATCTGGATGAAAATTTCCAGGCAGGTACAGAAGGATTAAAATATGCTGCTGATAAAGGTCTGGGAGTTGTTATAATGGAACCGCTTAGAGGAGGAAAGCTGGTTAGAGATCTTCCAGAAGCAGTTACTAATGCAATGGAAAAAGCAGAAATTAAAAGATCACCTGTTGACTGGGCGCTAAGATGGGTATGGAATCATCCAGAAGTATCTGTAGTACTCAGTGGTATGAACGTAATGGACCATGTAAATGAAAATTTAAGAATTGCCAGTGAAACACTGCCTAACTCTCTAACAGAAAAAGAATTAAAAATAATGGATAATGTTATAAAAGCATATAGAGAAAGAACAAAAGTTAACTGTACAGGCTGTCAGTATTGTATGCCTTGTCCAGCAGGAGTAAATATCCCTAAGAACTTTACTCTTTACAATCAGTATTATATGCTTGCTACACCTCAGACAGAAGGAGAACTTAAGGCTCACTATAATGTTTTTACTAATGAGTCAGAAAGAGCAGATAAATGCCGTGAGTGCGGTAAATGTGAAAGCCATTGTCCACAAGGAATTAAAATCCGTCAGGAATTAAAAAATGTTAAGGCATTATTTGAATAAACATAAATTAATATAAATGGTTAGAAACACAAAGGGGGGATGACTTTATGCATATACCTGATAATTATTTAAGTCCTTCAACTTGTGCTGCTTTTGGATTGGCTATGCTGCCTATATGGAGAAGGGCAAGTTTAAAGGTAAAAGCTGAAATAACAAGACAGAAAATGCCTCTTCTTGGAGTAGCAGCAGCTTTTTCATTTTTAATTATGATGTTTAATATACCTGTTCCAGGAGGAACTACAGCACATGCTATTGGCGGTGCCCTTGCTGCTATTTTGCTTGGGCCCTATTCTGCAGTTCTTGCAGTTACTATAGCTATTGTAATTCAAGCATTGTTTTTTGGAGATGGAGGAATTTTAGCTTTAGGTGTAAATTGTTTTAATATGGCTTTTATAATGCCGTTTACAGCATTTTATTTATTTAAACTCATAAAAAAGGTATTTAAAAATCAAAGGGGAGAATATATTGGAGCATTCTTAGCAGGATATATTTCTGTTAATATGGCAGCTTTATTTACTGCAATTGAGTTTGGTATTCAGCCATTACTTTTTAAAGATTTTTCTGGATTGCCATTATATAGTCCCTATGGTCTAGCTGTATCTATTCCTGCTATGCTGATACCTCATCTATTAGTAGTTGGCATTTTGGAAGGAATAATAACTGCAGGGGCGTACAGTTATATAAAAAAGGCATCACCAGATTTATTATACAGAGGGAAAGTAAGAAAAATAAAATTTTTATACATTATAATAGGAATTCTTATTTTAGCTGCTCCTTTAGGACTTTTAGCAAATGGAACTGCCTGGGGTGAATGGGGTTCAGAAAAAATCAAGAATCTTATAGGATTTGTACCTAAGGGAATGAAAGAAGGATTTCAATTTAATTCTCCAATTTCAAACTATAGTTTTGGATTTTTAAATAAATATTTTGGATATATTTTATCAGCATTAGTTGGTGTAATGATAATTTTAATTACTTTTAAGGTTTTAGGCAAAATAAATTTGAAGAGAAATACAAAAGGAGATTAAATGGTTCCACAATGGCTTTCAGCAAAAGATAATTACGTTCCAAAGGAAGAAAAAAACTTATACATGGAAAAAAGTATTTTTTCTTTAATTAAGATAGTTTCAATAATCAGGCAAAATAAAAATCAGGATAGATTAGTTTACTCAATAAATCCAACATTAAAGATTTTAAGCATTATAGTATTGGTACTGTGCGTATCTATTTCAAGAAGTTTTAGTTACCTAGGAATAGTGGATATGTATGTATTAATTAATCTTTTACTTATGGAAAAGAAATCAAGGAAAAGGATACTGTTTAATAGTTTTATGTTTCCTTTAATAACTTTAATAGCTTTAATACCGTCTATGCTTCATGGGAATATCTATAATAGCTTATTGCTTTTCCAAAAATTAATTATAACAATATTACTTATGAATCTATTATCCCATAACACTAAATGGAGTGAAATTAGTAAATCATTAAAACTACTATATATACCAGATATATTCATATGGATTATGGATATAACCATAAAATATATTGTTCTTCTAGGAGAACATTCTATTAACTTGTTATATGCATTAAAACTCAGATCAATAGGTATAACTTCTAATAAATATAATTCTCTTATAGGAATTATGGGAAATTTATTTATAAAGTCTTATAAAATCAGTGAAGAGATGTTTCATGCTATGGAATGCAGAGGCTTTGCAGGAGAATATACTGCAAAAGTAAATTTAAAATTAAAGAAAATTGACTATGTATATTTAACAATAAATATACTCTTAGTTATATACGCCTTACTAAAAAATTAAGGAGAATTATTAATGATAAAATTAGAGAATATTTCATTTACATACAAGAATAAAACAGCTCTTGATAATGTAAATGTCAATATAGAAGAAGGGGAATCTATAGCGGTTATTGGCCCCAATGGAAGCGGAAAGTCAACCTTTTTAAAATTATTAAATGCCATTATTTTTTCAAACAAGGGCAAGTATATATTTGATAATACTGAAATAAATGAGCATACTTTAAAGGATACCAGGTACTTAAAACTGTTTCATAAAAGAATGGGATTTATATTTCAAAATTCTGATGCCCAGTTATTTTGCCCCACTGTCTTTGAAGAAGCGGCATTTGGACTTATGCAAATGGAACTGCCAGAGGAAGAAGTAAATAAAAGAGTAAGTGACTGTCTTAATCTTCTTAATATAGATAAGTTAAAAGATGAATATCCATATAATTTAAGCGGAGGAGAAAAGAAGAGAGTTGCAATTGCCAGCGTTTTAGCAATGAATCCAGAAGTAATAACTTTGGACGAGCCAATGAGTGGAATAGATCCAAAAGGAAAAAACTTTTTAAAAGAACTATTAATAGCCCTAAATAATAGCGGTAAAACTATAATTTGTGCAACTCATGATTTTGGATATATAGAAGGTGTTTTTAATAGAGCCATTGTATTTTCAGAAGATCATAAAATAATAAGAGACGATAAGTATGAAAATATTATAAATGATAAAGATTTTTTAAGAAAATATAACATTATATAAATTAGCAGTAAAATTCAAAGGATGTGAAGGAGTGGTAAACATGAAGATTTTATATTATGATTGTTTCTGTGGAATAAGCGGTGATATGAATTTAGCAGCATTAATAGATTTAGGAGCTCCTAAAGAATATTTACTGCAGCAGCTTTCAAAAATTAACTTAAATTCTGAATATAAACTAATAATTGATACCTCTGAGAAGCTGGGAATAACAGGAACTAGGGTAGACGTTATATTACATGAACATGAACACAGCCATGGCGAACATGATCACCATCATCATCACAGAAACCTGAAGGATATAGAGGAAATAATAAATTCAAGTGATTTAAGTGATAAAGTTAAAAAACTTAGTTTAGATATGTTTATGAAGGTTGCAGAAGCAGAGGCAAAGGTTCATGGAAAAACTTTATATGAAGTACACTTTCATGAGGTGGGAGCAGTTGATTCTATTATAGATATAGTGGGAGCAGCTATTTGTTTAGATTATTTAAATGTTGATAAAATTATGGCATCCCATGTTCAGGTCGGAGGGGGATTTGTTAAATGTGCTCACGGTATTATGCCTGTACCTGCCCCTGCAACAGTGGAGATATTAAAGAATATTCCTATAAATTCTGGAATAGTACAGTTTGAAACCACCACTCCTACTGGGGCTGCCATATTAGCATCAAACGTGGAGGAATTTACTGATAAAGTTGATTTTTCAATTAAAAACACAGCCTATGGGATAGGCCACAGAGATTTAGAAATTCCAAATGTGTTAAGAATATATTTAGGGGAAAAGGAAAGCTCAGAAAAAAAAGGAGAGCAGTATATACTTGAAACCAATATAGATGATATGAATCCAGAACTTTATGGATATGTAGAAGAAAAACTTTTTGAAGCAGGAGCTATGGATGTATTTAAAACACCTATATATATGAAAAAGGGAAGACCGGGAATAAAGTTAAGTGTATTGGTTGGTGAAAAAAATGAAAAAGCTGTTTTAGATATTATTTTTGAAGAAACAACTTCACTGGGTGTTAGAAAATATAGTGTTGATAAAATAATGCTGAAAAGAGATTTTTCAAAAGTGACAACAGAGTATGGAGATATAACTGTGAAAAAATCCTATTATAAAGGAAAGTTAGTGAAATATAAGCCGGAATATGAGGAATGCAAAGCTATAGCAAAAGAAAAGAATATACCAATTGACAGCATATATAAAGCTGTTTATAAACAGGATCTAATTTAATTTTATAGGTGAGAGGCGGAAAATATATGATAAACAATGAAAAGTATAATGAATTAATAAAATATCTGAAAGGTTTAGGAAAAGTGGTTTTAGCATTTTCAGGGGGAGTGGATAGTACTTTTTTACTTAAAGCAGGAAAAGAAGCTCTGGGAGAAAATTTTAAAGCAGTGACAATTCTATCGCCATATATACCAAAGTGGGAAATAGCAGAAGCTGAGGAGCTGGTTAAAGAGTTAGGAGTGGAGCATGAAATTATAAAAGCACCAATTATTGATTCAATTAGATATAACCCTGAAGACAGATGCTATCTTTGTAAGACAGCTGTATTTACCATGATACTGGATTTAGCTGAAAAGCAGGGATATGAATGTGTAATTGATGGAACAAACTATGATGATATAAATGATTACAGACCAGGACTTAGAGCATTAAAGGAACTGAAAGTAAAAAGCCCTCTTTTACAATGTAAAATAACTAAAGCAGAAATAAGAGCTTTTTCTAAGGAATTAGGACTTAAAACCTGGGATAAGCCGCCATATGCCTGCCTTTTGACAAGAATACCTTATGGAAATGAATTAAAAGAAGAAGATTTTGTGAAAATAGAAAATGCAGAGAAATACATGATGAGCATAGGATTTAGAGCTGTTAGAGTAAGATGTCATGGTGATTTGGCAAGAGTTGAAGTAGCTAGACAGGACAGAAATAAATTATTTCATGAGGAGCTGTTAGACACCATTGCTGAAAACATAAAACAATGCGGTTTTAAATATGTAACATTAGATTTACAAGGATATAGAGTAGGGAGTTTCAATGAGACTATGGTAAAAAGTAGTAAATAGGAATCCTGGGAGGATACGCTAGTGAATAAAGAAGAAATTAAAACTTTATTGGAAGGTGTTAAGAACAATAAAGTAAACTTAGAAGAAGCTGTTGAAAAATTAGAAGATTTACCTTTTAAAGATTTAGGCTTTGCTAAAATAGATAATCAAAGAGAAATCAGAGTTGGTTATCCGGAAGTAATATATTGTGCTGGAAAGACAGTACATCAGGTTAGAGATATTGTTAAATACATGGTTACAAAAAATAATAATATATTGGGAACTAGAGCAAATGAAGAAATGTATTATGCAGTAAAGGAAATATGCATGGACGCAGAATACAATAAGCTTGGAAAAACCATAACTATTAGAAAAAAAGAACAAGTTGTTACAGATAGTTATATAGCTATTGTTGCAGCGGGTACTTCCGATTTGCCAGTAGTAGAAGAAGCCTATGAAACTGCTAAAATACTAGGAAATAGAGTTGAAAAAGTAATTGATGTAGGGGTTGCTGGTATACATAGACTTTTTGCAAGATTGGATGTTATTAGAGGGGCAAAAGTTGTTATAGTAGTTGCAGGCATGGAAGGAGCCTTGGCTAGCGTTGTAGGCGGCCTTGTGGACAAACCTGTCATAGCAGTTCCAACAAGTGTTGGCTATGGAGCTAACTTTGGAGGTATTTCTGCATTGCTATCAATGCTGAATAGTTGTGCCAGCGGAGTAAGTGTGGTAAATATAGATAATGGATTTGGTGCAGCGTATAATGCTAGTATAATTAATAAGTTATAATTGAATTATGGTTAAATGGTTAAATAGCAGCTTCTAATTATTTTAGAAGCTGCTATTTTTATGGAATTAATGTGTTTTAGTGGCTTTCGTGTTGATAAGTATTCTGTTTTAAAAATAACGATAAAATTACAGCAGCAACCACAATGAATACTTGAATTACAAAAACCTTATGCACACCATAAACTAAAGATAAAGCCTGTGGGTTTGAAGCATTAGCATTACCTATGGATGCTAAATAGCTTTTTTGACCTGAAGACATAATAGCAACAAACAAAGCCGTTCCAAAGGCTCCAGCTATTTGCTGCAGTGTATTAGTTATGGCCGTACCATGAGGTGCATCTTCAAGTGATAATTGATTCAAGCAATTTGTTTGATTTGGTGTATTTATCATTCCTACAGCAAATAATGACAAACAATGTAAAGTAATAATTAATGGAATTGTTATTTCAAGAGATATTGTATATGAAAAAATATAAAATGCAAGGGCTGAAATTGCAAATCCAGGAAGAATTAATACTTTAGCCCCAAACTTATCATAAAGATGTCCTGAAATAGGTGATATTATACCATTAATAGCTCCACCAGGTAACATAATAAGTCCAGCAGTAAAAGCAGTTAATCCCAAAGCTCCTTCCAGAAACATTGGTAAAATAAGCATGGTTGCAAAGTTAACCATATGCATAATAATCATAAGTATAGTCCCAATTGTGAACATAGGATATTTAAAAGGGTGCATGTCTAACATAGGCTCCTCCAAATGTATTTGACGAAATACAAATGCAAATAGTGCAGCACATCCAGCAATTATTGGGATAGTCATTGCAGCTGCAGAACCACCAATATTGTTAACACCATATATAAATCCTCCAAAACCAATGGTAGATAATAAAATAGATAAGATATCAAGATGTGGTTTTGATAATTCAGTTACATTTTTTATATATACGTATCCAATTATTAGCGCAATGATAGTAAAAGGGACTATGCTGAAAAATAACCATCTCCAACTGAATGATTGTATAACTAAACCAGAAAGAGTTGGGCCAATGGCTGGTGCGCAAAACATTACAAGATTAAATATACCTAATGCTTTACCACGTTTTTCTACGGGATTAATAATTAACAATGTATTTACTATATTTGGAATTAATACCCCGGTTCCTACAGCTTGAATTAATCGCCCTATTAGTAAAATAGAAAAAACAGGAGCACTGCCAGATATGATTGTTCCAATCATAAATATAATAACAGAAGCTAAAAATAATTGCCTTGTTGTAAAAGTTTTAGTAAGAAAAGCTGAAATTGGGATTGAAATACCCATGATAAGCATATAGCCTGTACTTAACCATTGAACAGTGTTTGCAGATATACTAAATTGCTCCATTAAATTTTTTAGAGCCATATTTAATACTGTTTCATTCAGCATACATAAAAAACCGGCTAGTATAAGTGCTGTAGTAATCAGTACTACTTTTAATTCATCCTTTACTTCATCGTCTTCAAAGATAACTTGTTCTAATTCTTGTTCCATTTCTATCAACCTCCATGAAAATGTTATTTTGTTGTATGTTCCGTGATATACAAATAATTAGTATAAAAATAATTGTTAAGCTAATAATACGCTTATTATATATTTCTGTCAAATAGCTTTATTGTAAGCATTATGCAATTAAGTGGTTTTTGGGAGAAATATAAAAAATGTGACTAACATTTTGTGTTAATCACATTTTTTATATATGTTGGAAAAAATTATTGAATTGAATTTGATTTATGTAAGTTATGTTAATTTATAGGTGATTTAAATTGGTTATATTATCATCTATCTTATTAAGAACATCTAGATAAATTTGTAAGTCCTTTTCAGAAATACCATTTAGAATTTTTCTGAATATATCTTCTATGTATGGTGTAAGTTTTTCCGTTAAATCCAGTCCTTTTTCTGTTATGTGAATAGAGAATGAACGTCTGTCTTCTTTACTCATATGTCTTTCAACAAGGGCTTTTCTTTCTAATATATCAAGCATTCTTGTTAATGTAGGCTGGTCTTTATTTACTGTTTGTGACAGGACTTTTTGATTTATCTTATTATGTTTAGAAAGCGTAAGCAATACTTGCCATTGTTCAGCAGTTATATCAAAAACTCCTAATTGTGAATTTAAGAAATAAACCATTTTTTTATTAACTAAACTTGTAAAATTGCCAATATTTTCATCATAGGATTCAAACATAAAATTCCCTCCAAGTAATTGCCATAATTAATATTAGTATAACAAGCTAGTTATGTTTTTTCAAGTATTACAAATTATGCTTTGATTGCCCAACGCAATTTAGCAGAATGTGCACGACTATTTACATGACATTCTTCTGCTGATGGACGAATAGGATCCTGGGCTATCTCACTATAAACTCCTTCACGAAAAAAGCGTTTAAAAGATTTTTTAACGCGACGATCTTCTCCTGAATGAAATGAAAGTATGGCAACTCGGCCACCGGTCGCTAGGACATTAGGGAGTTTTTCTAAAAATTCATCTAACACTTCAAACTCTTTATTGACATCAATTCGCAACGCTTGAAAGGAGCGTTGACATGATTTTTTAATCTCATCTTCTTTGATTTGTGGAACATATTTCAGAGCATCCCTGATGATATTTCGGAGTTGCGTTGTTGTGCATATATCAATTCCTTTATTTATGCTGGAAAGAATGGCCCGAGCGATTACTGCGGAATGAGGCTCGTCAGCATTTTCTATCAACATATCTTCTATTTCAGATAGTGTCATTTCTTTTAAAAGGCTTGCTGCAGATTTACCGATTTTAGGATTAAGTCTTAAGTCCAAGGGCCCTTCAAACTTAAAGGTAAACCCTCGTTCAGGATTGTCTATTTGCATAGAAGAAACACCCAAATCTGCCAGTACAAAATTAAATGGCTCTGATTCGGAAGTGACTTGATCTATTTTAGAAAAGTTCATTTGCTTAATCTCTAAAATTTCTGATCCATAGCCTAAACGCTCTAAACGATCTTTGGTGCGTGGTAATTCAATAGGATCTACATCAATTGCATACAAACGTCCCTTTGAATCTAAACATTTAAGCATCTCTAAAGTATGGCCACCATAACCTAGTGTTGCATCTAATCCCGTTTGTCCTGGTGAAATTTGTAGGAATTCCAATATTTCTTTAACGCAAATTGAAAGATGCATACCGGCAGGGGTACAGCCCTTCTTAATAATCTTTGCCACATCATCAGCATATTGATCTGGTTGAAGTTCCTTGTATTTCTCTTTAAAATTCTTAGGGTAAGTGCCTTTATATCGAGTACGTCGCTGATGTTTAGGCTCTTTCTCATCCAATGTGTTATCTGCGCTCATTATATTCCCTCATTTTTATAATTTATTTTTGCATTTTTGTTACAAATTACATGATAGCAGATACAATTTATTAAAGCAACACCAACAGTCACGGCAAATCACCGTGGCTGTTGTTATCCTTTTTATTTGAGGGCTTTTCAAATAAGCTAGGATTGCATGCTTTGGCTTTATCTGTAGCATTTCTTAATAATTGATATAAATTGCTGGTAGATCCTCTTCTCATTATTTTAACTATGTCGTTTTTCATTAGCTCCTTTAACTACCTTTGAATAGTTCTAATGGATTTTTTCATTTGTTCAGCCAGAGTTCTCTGTGAAGGAAAACAGGTATCCTTGTGTCCATAACAGTAACTATTTAATATACAATATAGTCTGAATGCCCCTAGACTTATATTTTTAAAAAGTTTTCACATATTTTCCAAGATATATTACAATAATGGAATTTTCAAATTGTTCAGAAAATGATATAATGAAAGAAAATATTTAAGGGGGTATAGCTTATGGAAAAATATAAAGACTATGAAATAACTGTTATCAATAATAATGAAAAGGAATACCCATTTAAAGCAAT
>JAQSXU010000284.1 GCA_029256485.1 Clostridiaceae bacterium | reverse complement strand
CTAATACTGGAACAAAGACAGCTAAAGCAGTAGTTGTTAATGATCCAGCACCAAATCATATAGATTTTAATGTTAGTGGAGTAACAACTACTCAAGGAAGTGTTGATTCTAGTTCAACATCGAAAAATATTATAGTTAACATTGGAGATATACTACCTGGAGGAACAGTAACTATTAAAATACCTTCAACTGTAATAGTATAACTTGATTGTTTAAAAAGATAATTAAATATAAAGCTTATGAAAGGTACTTATAGAAATGTAGGTATCTTTTTATATTGCTACATAATTGTCAGATATGGTGTATCAAACAGCAGGAGGAACAGCTACAGCAATAACACTAACAATGCAAACTTTAGTAAATGGTTATTTTAAGACATTTATTGCAAGTGTGAATAATAGTGGAGCTGCAACAACTATAAATGGTAAGAAATTATATAAACCAGGAACAACAACAGCACCTAATTTAATAGCTGGAAAGGCATATACAGTTTGGTATAACCAAGCAGGTGATTGTTTTTTTATCAAAGCTAGTGCAGAAGGTGATGCAGATGTTTCTAATGTACTAGCAACCAAAAAGTTTAGCAATGATAATGATACAGGGTTAGTTGGCACAATGCCTAATAATGGTCAAGTTATTATTATGCCTGGAACAACTAATAAAGTTATTAATAAAGGATTTCATGATGGCACTGGTTATGTTTCAGGAGATGCAGATTTAATAAGTGGCAATATAAAGGCTGGAATTAATATATTTGGTGTTGATGGGAAATCAAGTGTAGTAGATACAGCAGATGCAATAGCTGGAGTATCAGATATTATAAGTGGAAAAACAGCATATGTAAATGGAAATAAAATAACTGGTCAAGCAACAATACAAAGTTTAGGTGGTCACTTATATGCAAGTGGAACAGCTACAGTTTCTACAGATAAGAAATCATTTAACGGATTTGCTTATAATAGTGGCGTTACAAGTTCTGGAAATTTTTATTATATAGCTGTATCAGGACTGGCTTTTACTCCATCATTAGTGATAATTAGTAGTTCTGTTAGTTCACATTCACAACTAATTATTTATAATAATATAAATACAGTTAACATGATAGGTAATTGTATTAGTACTCAAGTAGGACTTAATTGGAGTTCAGCAGATTATTTTAGTATAAATACAGTATTAAATGGATTTATTATCCCCACAAAAAATACACTTGATAGTGGTGGTTATTCTGTTAATTGGATTGCATTTAGTTAGGAGTGATGATATATGAAAACATTAATAATTTATGATAATACAGGAACTATTTTTAGTTCACCTATATCTGGGAGTTATCAAGAACCACAAGGACAATTAAATTATTTAGAAGCAGAAATCCCAGAAGGGAAAATCTTAAAAGGTGTTGATGTAAATAAAACACCAAACGTGCCAATACTTGAAGATATACCTAAAACAGATTTAGAAAAAACACAAAATCAATTGCTAGAGACTCAGGCTCAATTGGCAGATTTACAAGAAAAAATATTATTAAAAGAAAATGGAGGTAAGTAAAATGGGATCAATAATGGAAAATCTTATTAACAACAAATTTTACGCAACAAAGGATGAGGTAGATAAGAAGTTAGGTGTATTCTTTGCATTTAATGTAATCTCACAAGATGAATACACAAAGTTAATGCAATTAGCAGAAAGTAAATATACTGAAACTAGTACATCATAGCAAGAACTATCAATAAAATAAGTGTAGATAACATTAAAGGCTTAAATGAAAGTCTTTTCTTGTTATCCATTTTAAGTAAGATAGTATAAATATGGATAATAAAACATGTAAAAATTTACGATATTTCTTAAATATAAAGGAATTTGTATTACGATTGTTGTTGGATTTAACTGGTATTAGAACTAAAATAAATATATGGAACGCGCGTTCATTTATTATTGAATATAAGGGAGAAATGATAAATGAGAAATTACTTTAAAAAGTTTAGTATAATGTTTATGATGGCTTTAGCTATTATAGGAATTGGAATGATATATGGTGGAAATGGTGCTAATGCAGCTACAGTTGGACAGCAATTAAAATCGCCTGAAAGTGGATGGCAAAGGATTGATGGTAAAAAAGATGGTATAATATCATTTAATGGAACATGGTTTGAAGGCCAAAATAACTCAGACTGGAATGGTACTGTAATGGAGAGCAATACAGGTAATTCGTCTGTGAAATTTAACTTTTATGGTACAAAGATTAGGTTTGTTACTGTTAAAAATATCGATGGTGCAAATAATGCAAGAATAACAATAGATGGTAATAAAGTTTATTCTATCAATTTAAAAGATTCGTTGTCATTTCAAATATTAGTATCAGAAGTAAATAATTTGAGTTTAGGAGTTCATACTGTAGTAGTAGATTTTCCAAATGCTGTTTCAACAGGCTATATTTATTTTGATGCTATAGATATAGATGAAAATGGGAAAATACTACCATATGGTGAAGCAATATCATTAAACCAATCAATAATGGATTTAAGAGTGGGTGATTCGCAACAATTAACCACAACAACAACTCCAGCAGGAGTTCAAGTAACTTGGTCATCAGATAATACAGGAGTAGCAACAGTAAATCCTAATACAGGTGAAGTTACAGGAGTAAGTGAAGGAACATGCACTATAACAGCTACAACTGCTAATGGTTTAGCTGCGACATGCACTGTTACAGTAACTAAAAAAGATGATCCTCAACCATCAGGAGATGAAAACTTATATATACAATTAGTGAATGGTGATGTAAAGAAATATACTGTGACAAATGATGGATTTAATAAATTTAAACAATGGTATATAGATAGAGTAGATAATAAAGCAGGCTCACCAATATATAAATTTGATAAAGATAGTAATGAAGATTATGTAATATGTGATAAGATTGAATGGTTTGAAATAAGAAAATAGAATTTTAAGTATATATGAGACACTTGCAGAAATGTAGGTGTCTTTTAATATTGTTGCGTACTAGGAATAAGGGATGCATTCTATGTACTAACTTGCATAAACAAGTATAAAGTAGAATATGTGGATATAAATAGGACCTAGTGAAATGATATAAATTTTATTGGGTTCTTTTTTGTAAAAATTTGTTTTAATTAAGGCACTTTTTATGGAATTTTATTTTGCTTTTTTAAAAGGAATTAATTAATGTGTGAAGAATTAAATGTATATATATATTAATGTAGAATATGGGGAGGGAATGATTATGAGTGAGTGTCCGAATTTGGAAAAATGTGGATTTGTGAAAAAATATGGTGAATCAAAAGCTCTTGCGGTAAAGGGATTTGTATCAATGTATTGCATGAGCGAGAAACAAGATGAGTGCAAAAGAAAAGAATACAAACAAAAAAATGGAGTCCCACCAGTAGATGAAATGCTTCCTAATGGAGGCATGATAAAGGATTAAATAGAAAATGTGACAAAGTTAAAAACTATTAAATACTTTGAGGGGGAGTTATTTTGAAATTGTTTGAAAATTTAAAGACTGCACAAAAATTGATTTTTTCATTTATCTTAGTATCGATCTTTATAGTAATAGTAGGTGGTATTGGTATTCTTAATATGAAAACAATTAAAGAGAATTCAAATTCTATGCACGATTATAATTTCGAATCAATAAAGCAACTATCCGTTTTAAAGAGTAATTTAGGAGATATTCGTAGCGACCTATTGAAGTTAAACTATCAGAGAAATATAAACAATCAAAATGAGCAACTGGAGAAAGAAATAGA
>JAQSXU010000283.1 GCA_029256485.1 Clostridiaceae bacterium | reverse complement strand
ATAATAATAATATAAAATTAATCTATGTCATTAAAGTTGTACTCATTCCTTAAAAGATATACTATTAAGATATCAATACAACTTTATCAACATCAAGTAAATTAAAAATTGTTATTTGGGAAAGATGCGTAGCATATCCCATTATTGATACGTTAGTATCATTAAGAATTTGGTGGTTTTCTACCAACTGTAGTGCTATGCAGTATATTGTGTAAAGTCTAATGTACGTGTATTCACAATTATATTATGTTTGTTTAAATAAGCTATAACATCTGCATCATTTAATACTTTATTAGTAAAATTTGATTTGTCTTTTATCTGCATAAACTCTCTTAGAGCATCTTTATTATATATACCTTCCCGAATAATATCTTCATGTTTTCTATTTTTCTTTGTTGCTTGTAATTCTGTATATTTTAATTTTCTTATATCTTGACATAGTTTTATAAATTTCATGGCTTGTCTATTTTCTTTTCTTGATTCATCGTATTCTTCTTTCTTTGTTTTTTCAAATTCAATTTTATTATCATATTCTTTTGTCTTATATTCACCTCGGAACATTTTTAATACTCTATCTAACATTTCACTATCGTTGTTAAAGATAAATATTTTACTATTCAATTCCATATTTCTATTAACTCTTTTAATTGCTTGGTATAGTTCATTTGCATTTACACATTGTCTAAATTCTTCAAATTTATCTTCATAAAATCTATAAACTTGATTATTACCTGAACCACATCTTTTACCACACCATTTATTTCTATTATCAAACTTTTTATTGCTGTGGTACAAATATTGCAATACATATTGACGATATGGTAAGTTAGGATTATGTATTATAACACAATTACTTAAATCTTTATATTCATTACTTCCAGTTAAATTTCCAAAATGATTTTTATAATTTGATTTGATACTTATTTCATCAGCTTTATTGCCAACGACTAATGTATTATCTATACCTAGTGTTTTAGTTACTTTATCAACTGTTTCATAAAAATCTATAGCTTTTGATTTTGCACTGTTACAAGTATTAGTATTCATTGTTATAAAAGTCCACTGTTTATGATCTAACACTGGAGTCTGATGTTGTAGTTTAAATATATCATTTAATTCATATGATTTATTAAGTTTACCACTAGCATCTAATATTATGTTATTATTTAATAACCAATATTGATATCTCCTATTAGTAGCATACATAATATCACCTTCTACTATACAAGTTTGATTATAGAATTGTTTTATATTATCAATTTCTCTTAATAACTGTGTTTTAGTGTATCCAACATTTGTTAAATAGTCTTGGGTTAAATTTGTATTTATTAATTTTTTCAAATGATTAATTTTTTTGCTAGTTACATTTAGTGTCACTTTAGAATTGAAAAATGATTGCATTGGTTTTTCTGCTAATAAATAATCTTCAACCTCACTTGTACAATCTGCAAATTCTTTTCTTAATGCTCTATGAAGTAATAGTGTTTCAAGTCCATGTAAATAATCAATATTTAGAACTAATTCATTACCTTTACTCATGTCTAAAAATTCATCTATAATAAGAGTATCCCTAGCATCAGTAAAATATTTTCTATTAATTTTATCAATTACAAGAGCCTTATATTTTTCATGACTTATAATGACAACTCTATATGTATTCAATTGACCTTTAATTTTATTGAATTCTTTTCTATCACAATTATCTGTATTTACTGCAATTGCTACAGTTTTATTTGCTAATTGTTTGCTAATATTTCCATTGTCGTACGTGATTTTCCTGTTCCACACTCTAAATCAATTACTTTAAAATATGTATCATTTTCACCTTCATATATTTCCTTTTTTAGATATCCTTTTTGCTTATTCAATTTGTCTTCATTACAATTTTCCATCAATCAAAACCTCCAAACTCAATTTTTTATTAATTAACCTTTCTATCCATCCATTGTTTAAATATTTTTTGTAATTCCTCAGAATCTTTAAATTTTATGTAAATATCATTTCTTCCACCTTTTCCAAAACATACTGGTATTTGTCCATTTTGTAGATAGAAATTTGCTTGGTTCATATCGTAAATATATCTAAATTCTTTTATCATATTATTACCTCCTGAATTGATTGGGGACACAGATTGTACCCCAAATTATAGGTGGTGTCCCATTGACCACTACCATTATTTAAACTGTTTTCCAAACTTCCATAAATCTTCTTATTTGTGCTTGGTATAGACAATTAAGTAACTTTAGTCTAAATTTTGCACTAGCACTATCTTTTGTATTATCACCTTTCTCTGTTAAAGCATTTCTGATTAACATTTCCATAGTTTTTTCATCCATTTTTAATGTACTAATATAATTAACTGTATTTTTCTGTAGCACATTCATCTCTTTAATCCAAGCTTCGGAATTTGCTTTTTTGTGATTTTTTTGAGCAAGGTCATAATGCTCTTTAACTTTTTTATCAAAATCATCAACATATTTATTAATCTTTTTCTGCTGTTTATCATTTGCTTTTCCATCAAATGAATGTAATAAATCTAATACTGGAACTGTATTAGGAGTTCTTTTTGCATCTTTAACTTTTGCATCAACTAT
This sequence comes from Clostridiaceae bacterium, assembly GCA_029256485.1. Next base: position 2,933 of record JAQSXU010000283.1, on the reverse strand, counting down.
TTTACCTAGAGAATTCATAGGGCATGTACAATCATCTAATTTATTCTTATCTAACTTTTTAAGATTTTTAAAGAATAAAGGTTTTTTAACATGTTTTCCGTTCCTATGGTCATCAAAAACTTCTAAACCTCTTATTCTTTCCAATTCTTTTTCTATATCAATTTGATAAGGACGTTTACTATTATCTATAGCCACTTGTGCTAGAACGCTCATTATACAAACTATATCAGCTAGTTCTTGTTTTTTATCTGCATCAGTTTCTCCATAATAGTAGCTAAGAGCTATTTGAGCAAGATTACTTGTTTCTCCAATTGCATTTTTTTGCTTTTGCAAGCATATTATCTATTTTGCTATAACTTTCTATTGTATTTGTAAATTTATTACTATCCATATGAGGTATCTGGTTTACTATTGTTGGAAAATCCTTACTTCTGAATACCTTTTTAGCAGAAGAAACTGGTGTGGGACTATTTGTGCATAATACGAAGTCACTATCTTGGTCACTTCCATTTGCTAGGTCTTGAAATTCTGTATGTACCATGTTTACTGCTATTACATTTTTACCAAAATCAAAATATTTTTCCATTAGTTGACTATAATGGTTAACTGCATAACATATGTTATTTGGACTATTGTGTGGATTTCTAAATAATGCTAATTCTTCTTTATCTTCAAATCTTTCTGTATATACAGATATATAATTATCATTAACAGGTAATGTTGCATCCACAAATTTTTCTGGAACTATATTATCATCTGTTACTTCTCCAATAGCATGTAATAACATAGTATATGGATTTCCAACTATTGTTAGATTATCTCCCTCTGTAAGTAACTTACCTGATTTTATTTGTTTTTTATGTTCAAAATGCTCGTCCTTTTTCCAATCTTTATAAAAGTCGGAATTAATAAAATTAGGTATATTGGCACATAAATTAATAATCATTTCATTTGCATTACATTCACTAGAGGTTTTTGCCAAATACTCCATATATTTATTATGGTCATCTTTAACTGCATTTATTTTATCAATTGTATATTGTGCTAAGTCTTCAAGTTCCTCATATGTACAATCTAACGTGTTAATCATCTGATATGACATTCTCTGGTAATTATCATATTTACTGCTATGATTAGTCTTACAGATTCCAAAGATATTATCATCTTCATTTACCTTTTGTTTCCAGTATGTAAATGAAGCTCCAATATCAGTAAATTTCTCCCATTTCATGGCATTTTCTGTGGTTATCATGAGAATATCTTTTACTGGAATATCATTGCCATATCTATCAGGAACAGTATATGTATTATAATCTTTGCCATTGGCTACACACCAATCTTTCATAAAGTCACTGATTCGAGTTCTAAATGCACATGCCTTAAAAAAATGTTGTCTTAGTAACATAAAGTTTATATTATCTGGGAATAGTTCATCAGCTAAAAGTGCCTGACCATCGAATAATGTATTCTTTAGAGTATATCTTTCATGTTTAACTTTACATTCACCCTTTGCATTTGTTTGAACTAAAGCACAATTTGTTGTATAAAATGAATCCAAATCATTCACAACAAGGATTCTACTTGGGTCTATTATTACTGATGATTCAATATGGCTGCTGGTCAAACTCATATATGCTGACATTTCAATAACTTTAGCATTTTTCTCTGGCAGATTTAATCCCATTCTTTGCCACGCTCTTATGTTATCCAATAATTTACTATTGATGAATACTACATCACCAACCCTTGATTTAGATGGGGTTCTAAACCAGAATTTATAATTTATTGTTTTATCTATAATCCATATTGGTTTACCATTTTCATCTTTAATTCCACGTTGTTTCTTATAAAAATCTAAATGAAAACCATCTTTATATAATTTATCTCTTACTTGATCTACGGTCATTTCAGAAATTTTAATATTTTCAATAACTTTATCTAATTCTGCATTTATTCTTTCTAGTTCTTTTTCATCTGTAGCTTTTTTTAATTTTGCTTTTAATTGTGAACGTTGTTTTTTCCATTCTTTAACTTTAGCTTTATCTTCATTTTTAATAAATCCATATTCAAATTCTAATGCTATAATATCATCAGTTTTTTCATTTTTAATTTTTAATCCTAATTTTGTTAGCTTGTTTAATAATAAAGAATTTGGAAATACTGCTTTATATGTATTTACCCCTAAATTTAAAATCCCTTGGTCAATATTGTTCCTTAATACCTCTGTTGCATTTAATTTCATAATTTTTGTTTCCATAATACATAATTCCCCATTTTCATAATTGACTAATTTTTGCTTATGGATAATGTTTCACAAGCAAATTATTATTTTTTAAACTAAGACCTCCCAACTAAAATTATTTATTCAAAACCTATTGACTTATCATAAAATATGTTGTACTATAAGATTACTTAAGTTGCTAAACACATTAAAAGTGGTTTTGAATAAAAATAAAATATATGGTTAAAATTAAAATATATAAGTAACAAATAAAAGGAACAGCCAAGGGTGTGTCATACCCTTTTGCCGTCCAACTATTATTATAGCAAGATGTTGTTTATTTTTAAACTTTCATATTGGCTTGTTTTGTGTCATATTCTATTATCTGTAAAAAATAAGTCTATAATACTCTATTTTTATTAGTGTAGCTAAAAATTGCTATGCTTATTTGTAGTTTCTATAAAATATCTGTTTCATAGTGATATTGATTGACCGTTGATATATTCTTGATACTCTTTTTCTTGATTATTTAAATATTCTTTGTAGTCCTTTTCCCAATCATAGGCATTTGCTTCATCATATTGTTGATTTAATGAATCCCAGTCAACATCTTCATATGCGTTTATAATTTCCTCTTGCTCTTTGATATGTTTTTTATGAATATCTTTAAGTAGTTCCTCTATTACAATTCCTTTAAATATTTTATAAATTA
>JAQSXU010000069.1 GCA_029256485.1 Clostridiaceae bacterium | reverse complement strand
ATTAGAAGAAGTGGGATTAAATTATCTTACATTGAATCGTACAACTAATACTTTATCTGGTGGTGAATCTCAACGAATTAAAATGTCAAAACATTTAAACAGCAGTCTGAGTGATGTTCTCTATATATTCGATGAACCTAGCATTGGATTACATCCTCATGATATAACTGGTATAAATAAGATATTCAAAGGGCTTAAAGAAAAAGGAAATACAGTTATAATTGTGGAACATGATCCTGATGTAATAAATATAGCAGACCACATTATTGACATGGGGCCTGAATCAGGAATTAAAGGTGGAGAAATTACTTTTGAAGGTACATATAAGCAGCTCTTAAATAGTGATACTACCACTGGAAATGCTTTATCTAATAAACATGAAATAATTACAGAAAATAAGGAGTTTCACGAATTCTATGAGCTTAATAATGCAAATATGTTTAATTTGAAAAATATTTCTATAAAAATACCTAGGAATGCCTTAACAGTTGTAACTGGAGTAGCGGGTTCAGGTAAAAGTACATTGATTACACGTCTTTTCCTTAACAAGTATCCAAACAGTATACTCTTAGACCAAAAAAGAGTCCATACCTCTTCTCGCTCAATACTCGCAACATATATGGGCTTTTTTGATAAAATTAGAGCCATCTTTGGTAAAGCAAATAGTAAATCACCTTCACTATTCAGCTTTATTGGAGAAGGCGCATGTCCTTTGTGTAAGGGAAAAGGTATAATAAAAACAGATTTAGCTTTTATGGATGATGTTGAAGAAACTTGCGAATTATGTGATGGAACAAGATACAAACAAGAAATATTAAATTATAAGTACAATTCATATACAATAAGTGATATCCTTAACCTCTCTGTTAATGAAGCTTTGGCAGTCTTTATTGACAAAGAGCTAAATAAAATATTGTATACTATTTCTGAAGTAAATCTAGGGTATATTAAACTCGGTCAATCTCTTGACACAATGTCAGGTGGAGAACTTCAAAGATTAAAAATTGCTGTAACTCTTTTAAATAATGCTGGTGAAATTTACATATTAGATGAACCAAGCACAGGCTTGCATGAGTCCGATATAAAAAATTTGATAAAGTTATTTAATAAATTAATTAATAAAGGAAAAACAGTTATAATTTTAGAACATAATTTAAGCATAATGTGCAAAGCTGACTGGATTATTGATTTAGGTCCACTAGGCGGCTTTAATGGAGGAAAACTTGTATATATAGGATATCCTAGTGGCATTACAAAATGTTCTTCATCTTTTACAGGAAAAAGATTATTAGAATATATATCTTAAAATATATATTAAGATAATGTCCCTATTACGATTTCATTATCCATAATTTTCACTAATCCTTTATTCAAAAAGATCCTTTCTTCTGAACAACTTCTTTTTTATTGCTGTTTTAATAAATCTACAAGTAACAAAATAACACTTCCAATACCAATTAACTATGTATATCGATATTGAAAGTGTTAATATTTAAATAAGTATACCTTAATTCAGCGATTTTTATACTTTTCCAGTACCCTTCAGCCTGCTATTCATCCCAACCTTCTGGGACGAGAAATCTTACTTTATATACTATAATATTCATTTAAAAATAGCTTATTTACTATATTTATATTTTATAACACATTATTAAATTTTAAATCATTTTATTCTATAAGGGGCAAAAAAGAGGGTAAAATCAAATTGCCCTCTTTATCATTTCTAAGCATTAACCAGTATAACATTTTCTTATTCTGCCTAAATATGTTTTTAACAATTGCTTTTATTTGTATTTTCATTATCTAATTTCTTTAATAAATCTTTTCCTAGAATTTCTACTAAAGGGGCGTAATATTCATCTATAGTCATATCTAATATTTCGACTATTTCTTCTTTTATTAACTTACCAGTTTTTCTATCATAATCACTTTGCAAAACTCCTATCACTGATTATCACTCCGCTATTAAATTATTAATTCATATCTTCTTTCCATCAAAAGTTATACATTCGCTCTTCTCTCGATTATCATTGCTATTGTACCTAATAATATTTTCATATCTAGATTTCCACGTACTGTGCTTTTACCCATAAGTTACTTCTTCCATACTCTAAATAGTACATATTTTTTTAACTTAATATTTCTATCACCTTTATATTTCTAATGTTTAGGCATGTCATTATAAAATTTTCCATCTAAAACTCTACCATTCTTCTTCTTATTTATCCCTCCCCATTGCTTAAAGAAAAATGGAACTTTAGATTCCGCACATTTTTCTTTAATTTCATCAACCCAAACCTTTTCCATAGTTCTTGCTTTAGGCCCCGATTCACCTCCAACAATAACCCAATGAATATTCGTTAGATTTATATCTCCTAAACTTCCCAATAAAGGTTCGCAAGATAAAAACTTAATTTTAGCCCCTGTATTCCTTAAACATTCTATGCGATCAATATTTTTGTCATTTTCTACTGTAACCCCCATCCATACATTATCCGGCCAATCTATAAGTCCAGCATTGCTCATACTTAATAAACGTTCTGCTCTCTTAGTTAATACCTGAAATATATGCCACTTAGCTTTTCTCATTACTTCAAATAATTCTATTATTATTGAATCTTCTATCTCCTCATGAAATAAGTCAGACATAGAATTGACAAATATAATACTTGGTTTTTTCACATTTAAAGGTACTTGAAATAAGTCTTTATGTACAGTAACTTGAAATCCATTTATATATCTTTTATTCCTCATAGCCTGTAGTCTTTTAGCCATTCTACAAGCATAACAATTAAGGCATCCATCCGACACCTTAGTACATCCTGTAGTTGGATTCCAACTTAATTCACACCATTCAATTCTTGTCTTATTCAACATTAATTACCTCTATTTCTTTCAAAATTCTATTGTGCTTTTTCTAGTTTTAACTTTATATCTATTCTTTAAAATATCTTTTATTTCAGTTCTATAACCTTCACTTGGAAATATAGGATGTTTATCCAAATTGGTATATATTTCTTCTATATTTATCACGCCTTTTCCTCTGTAACAATTATATATGTATTTAGCAATATCTTCTACAGTATATACTCCATCAGTATCGATTAAATTATTTCCCTTCTCATCATCAAATAATGAACATTGACCTGCTTCTACTCCACTATGATCAATCTTAGAAGATGATTTTCCTCCAAAAGTTTGCCAAGCAACTTTCTTGAATAATCTAAATCCTTTCATGCTATGACTAAAATAGATCAAATCGTACACTAACGCATTAGTTCTTATATAAAAAGGAAATGATGCCAAGTAATACTGTTTTTCAGTTCTGTCTTTAATAATGTTTTTTACAAGCCTCTCATACTCTTTTCTATTAGAACCAATTGACTTTAAAGTTTCACAATCACAACAGTATGTTTTCTCATAATTATTTATTTTATCTTTGTTTTTTACTGTATTAATGGCTCTAGTAGGATCCGATACCATATGATTAAGAATAACCTCTCCCCAAACATTAAGAAATGGTTCAATTGCTTCCCAATCAATCGATGCATTATACGGATCATAAAACAGTAAAAAGTTATAATTTTTTGAATTATTAAAATTAAATTCTTTTAAAAACTCATTTGCATCTTTTACTGAGTATTCTATATTTATATTATTCAATTTGTATTTCTCGATCTGTCCCCTAAGTATTTCTATTTTTTCTTTCTCAATATCATTAAAAAAAACTTTGATATTTTTACTATAATTAGAGCCAACTCTATTTAAAAGTTTAGCTACTCTCATTGCGGTTCCTTCAACTATCCCTCCATCTTTATCTCTATATATTCCACAATTACTCATACAGTCTATAAACATTAACCCATCTGATTTATCATACCCCAATATTTTTCTAGCCCATCCATCCACATATTTCTCAACTATTTCAAACTTTTTAATAGTATGCGGCTTAGCTTCTCCTATTAGATTTTTTCTCAACTCATACCCCTCCAAATTCCTCACTTAATTCTCATTATCCATTAAAATCTTTTTTCATTCACTAACCATTTATTCATTATATTCTCAGTTATTTAATTCTTTGTAATTATAACATATTCATTTTTATATACTCAACAGCTTATCCCCATAATCTACATTTTTTATTTTAATTATTAGCCATACTATAATATCATTATACTCAATTCAATCTCTACTCAAAAAAAAACACCTATATTTCATAGATGTTCTATAATCTCTTATTACAAGTTATAATCCAAATTGCGTACGGCCTTTATATATCCATCATGTCCACAAGTTGTAATATCCTCTATATTATCACTCACTAACTTTAGCTGCTCATGATATTTCCTTATTATACTTTTTATTTATCATATTAACTATATGGGTAACGGCTCTATTAAGCAATTCTTCTTCTGTCTCTTCTATCTCACCATTAATTAATACAGGCCAAACTTGATCTAACATATCCATAAATTCATCTTCAAATCCATATATCATACGACCAACATATAAAGCTATTCTGTCGGCTCTTCTTCCAATTGTTCTAATGTCTATATTAAGAGCTACTGCTATTTCTATTTGTTTTCTCTTTTCAAAATATTTATATTGAATTAATCTTTGATCATCTATAGAAAGATACTTAATTATTTTCAATATTCTTTCTATCTTAGTTTTTTGTGATTCCTCTATTTTAGAAACTTCACAATCTAATTGACTTTTTAAAGCAGATATATTTTCTAATAAATTTTTTGTTATCTCTATTAGTTTCTCTTTAGTCATACTTATACCACCCCTTTGAAATATTTACTCATAAAATCAAGTTTTTCTTCTACTGTTCTATAATTTTGTTTTGTAAATACATAATACTTTTTGTATTCATTTATTACCCATTTACAGGATCTTATTTTCTTTAATGCAGCATCTTCTATTTTTTGGACTGTTGAATCTGAAATTCCTAAAATATCACCTATCTCAACAAATGTGCTTCTTCTGCAATCCCATCCATAATGAAATTTTAATATATTTGTTTCTTTTATTGTTGTATTTTCTCTCATGACCTTTTCTAAATCTTCTCTAAGTCTATCTAAATATAATTTATGCTCAATATTTTCGATATTGGTATCATGTGAATCTATAATTTCAAATAACTCTGTCTCCTCACCATTTTTCAATGGAGTATTTAAACTTGCCATAGATTTGTAAAATTTAGTATTCTTTTTTTCCTTAAGACTTTTACCACTAATACAATCTACAATTTCATTTCTTATGGCAGAAAAAGCATAAGTTGAAAAACTAGCCTTATGCTCCATATCAAATTTATAAGTTTTAGCTGCTCCAATTACTCCTATGTTCCCTGCCTGGATCAAATCATCTAAATCATAAATCTTTCCTGAATCATAAAATCTATTTGCAATCTTTACAACTAGACCTTTATTATTCTTAATTAAACTCTCCAATGCTTGTTTATCTCCTTGTTGATATTGTAAGACTAATTCCTCATTACTCACGCTCTCACCTCCATATTACGCTACATTTAATTACTATATTAAGTGATACTGCTTTAAAATATTTTCTATAAATTCAGTTATTATAGTACCTCCTACATATAAATCTCCAGTAATAAGATCTCCATTCAACTTAACTTCTTTCATATTCATTAATGCATGATAAAAATTACTTCCCTTCTTTAAAGCTGCATCATCTAGTATCATATCTTTAATAGCAACATAACCATCTTCGGTACACTTAAAAGCTAAATCCCCATCTCCATCTAATATTGTAAACCCACCATTTTTTATAGTAGTTCCTGAATTATCAAGTATCATTTCGTGTGTACCTGTTGCACTTTTTACAGCTTCTCTTACACTATCATAATTCTGTTCAATCAAAGAACCAAAATCACCCTTGCTAACTTTAGATCTTATCTGACCATCCAGAACCTCAATCTTTGATTCTGTATCAGTTTTTAAATTTGTAACACTAAGTTCTATACTGTCAGCCCTTGCTTCCATATTAACTTGAAATTGTTTTGAGTCCTTCTTAACCTTCTTAATTTCTGTCTTATTAGCATTACCTTTAGTGTTCGCTGTATTTGCAACTTTAGCAGCGGAATCAATTATATTTACTATATTAGCGCCTTTTCTATTTCCAATCGTAACCTCCAGTATTTTCCCTTGTCCGTTTAGTGCCAACGGATTATACACAACTTTTGTAATTCTAGCATTTACAGTTAAATTATTAAGTTTAGAGTATATAATTGTTACATTATTCCCCAGCTCACATTTTTCTAAAATATTATAATCCTTATACTGTTCTGTCTTTCTTAATTGTACAAATTTAACAGTATTGCTTATTGTTAAAGAATCCATCCCATCTTTAGCAAATTTATTTTTTCCCCTTTCTCTCAATTGCTCATATACAACTTCTAATGCTTCTGGTGTATCATCTACTGCAGATACATCGTCACAAGTAATCACCTTCCATACCTTTCCTATAATTTCCGCATTCGATGAAATAATTACTTCATTATTAGGTAGATATATTCCATCAGAAGATTTCATAACTAGAACTGTTGCAAAATCATCTGACATATCGTCAACATCCTGTTGAAATTCTTGGAGGTTCTTACCACTTCTTATTGTAAACTCGTTATCGTTTCCTCTCTCGTCTACCATATCAATAGTAAAATTATTATAGATAATTTCTCCACCATAAGCATTGTATATACTTTTTGTTCCTTCTGTACTGCTTATTAACCCTGTTAATGGGGACATATAAGCAACATCTATATAATCTATTATATTTCCGTTATCATCTAAGCCTAAATTAACATTTGTATTAGTGCTAGTGTCTAAGTTTCCAACATGAAATTTATTAGAATTGTCTTGTGCTGCTGCTAATACTAATGCTATTGCTTCTTTTCTTGTTTTACCTTTTGGAACTAGAGGGAAATCTCCCCCTCCAAACACAAAGTCATTCATAAGGTCGCAACGTCCTATGGCCTGCGCATAAACTGATATTTTAGAGTTAGAGCTATCTATACTAGCTTTTCTAATTCTAAATAATTGATCTGGTCGTGAATCATGTACAGGACTTCTAATTATATTCCCATGTACTAAATACTTGCTGATATTTTTTCGATCTTGAATTGGGTACTCTAATTCCAAATCAAATACCCCTTCTAGATCTTCCGTAATTTTAACAGAACCCATCAAACAATCAATTAACACTATTCCATTATTATCAAAATCAGTTGTATTACTAAAGAATAGACTTACCATTATATACACCTCCTATTTGGTACTATCTATTCCATAGATTATTAACTTTATTAGATACGTTCCATGGATCTTTATTATTTAAAATACTTTCTAATTTGAAATCATTCTTAGGAGCTACTGCCATATATAAATTTTGAGGATACCTATAACTTTTCCCCCAAGATGTAAAAGTTGATTTAAAATCGTTAAATTCCTTAATATAATCATGCTTGTACTTATTAATTTCAGTTACTATTGCAGTTAAAATTGTCTTTAATTTACCCTTACTAATAATTTCATTAACATTTACACTATCATTTATAATCCTTTCCTGAGCCTTTGATTGTGTTTCATCTAGAACTCTGCTTCCATTATTGTCATTAGCAGAATTTAACAATGAGTTTGCTTTCATATAAATCAAATTTATAACTTCCGTACTGAAATTATCTTCTAAACAAGCATATTCAAAAACTTCTTTAAGCATTGAAGCATCCTGTAAATTACTAATAGAGTTCATCATTGCACTTACATAAATTATTTGTGGTATTTTTTGGCCCTTTACTACATCATTATTCTTAGTTTTGTTATCATCAATTAATTTTAGGGTAGCATCAATACTATTTATTAACGAATTAGTGTACTCAACACCTTTATCAGAAACTTTTACAAGATAATCATTATATAATTTTGTTGCTTGAGCCTTCTTTCCCTCGCTTGTAAGCATAGAATTATTTTTTATAGAATTTATCTGATTATTATAATCTTTTAAGAATAAATTATAATCAGCATTAGCGGTAGAAATAATTTTTTCTAATGCTGCTTTTCCATCAGAATATACTTTTTCGTTTTCTTGAATTTTCTGTTGTAACATATTGCTTAACATTTTAATTCCTCCTAATCTTCATCAAATATAATCATTATTTTTTATTCGCGAGCAAGTCTCATATTAACAGCTCTCTCGTTTTCAATAAAACCAATTAATCCTGCCTTTTCAAGAATTTCAGTTAAATAAAGTACCTTTTCTTTTAATTCACTAACATCTTTTTGTAATTGTTCATTTGCTTTCTCCATAAATTTCATCTCTCTTTCTTATTATATTTTTGTTTGTTCCTTTTCAATCGCCACATTATTGCTTGCTTTATTCTCCCAATATCGTTCCTGAGCTGCTTTAACCTTGTCCTTATTTCTCCTACGCCACTCACGCATATAGACTTTCTTCTCCGCTTTTGCCTTTTCTGTCATAAAAACTCCTCCTTAAAACAAAAAAGCCATGAGAAAACATATAACCTAGTCAATAAAATTGACCTAGTTAAATATTTCCCATGGCTTAAAAATAGCCTTCCCACTTAACAAGTGAGGGTACTAGAATATTTATTTTTATTTCTATCTTTATTATATCATAGCTTTTTAAATAAATACTGTGAAACATATAAATAATTTTTAAACTTTCATCAGTCTGATGAACCCTCTACTTGAAATCTTAATCACCATTCTTCATTGATGAAGAATGCTATAAATTTTTAAAAAATACTAGAAAATTTTATAGAGTTGGCTGCTGGGCAAAAAAGATTTTCAGATTTAGAAGTTACCCTAATCATATAGAAATCCCCACTATTTCTAATCAGATTCATACAATTTGATATATTTATACAATGTACTTCTACCAATCCCCATCATCTTTGCAAATGCAATTGCAGACATATCACCATAAGCACCATTTTTAAACTTCTTATACTCTTTTATAAATTCTTTTGGTAGTTCTGCCTTTGGTCTTCCTAAAGTCTTCCCTTTAGCTCTAGCAACTTCTAAACCTTGATTTATACGTTGAACTGTTTTCTCCCTCTCCTGTTGAGCCATATGAGCCTTTAGAGTTATGAATATATCAGCTATCATATTATAAATTGAACTGTCTTGAACCTTTTCCCATTCATTAAGATATGGAGTATCAAGAGCAATAACTCTAATACCATCAGCCTTCAGTTTCTTAAACTCCATGATAACATCATCAGCATTTCTTCCAAGCCTATCAATATCAGTAATGATTAGTATATCATCTTTCCTTATCCTAGATTTTAAATCATTATATACTGGTCTATGATCTGCTTGAATAGTTCCCGATATTCTTTCCTCTAGTATTTCATGAAACTTAAATTTGTTATCTGTTGCATACTGCTCTAAAGTTATTCTTTGACGGTCTGTAGTTTGTTTTTCCTTTTGTGTAGAGATTCTCATATACCCAAATATCATAATTATCAATCCCTCTCAATCAATATATCTTATGATATCATTATAAGTGTCTATAAAATCATATTCAAATGTCATAGACACTTATTAAGATTAATTATACCTATTTCTCAAGCTTATCTCTCTCTTTTTCTCTCTTTCTCTTTGTTTGTGTAATCATATGTTTTATAGACACTATTATTTTACAACACTCTTATTAAAGAACTCTATGTTCTTCCGAAATTTTCTTTAACCATAAATCTAATTCAACCTTATTTACCAGTACCTTAGTTCCAACCCTGAAGAAAGGAAAATCAGAACCAACTTTATGAATTAGTTCTCTAATTTTTTCTTTGCTTACATTCATGTAGATTGAACATTCTAAAACTGTCATAGTAGCCTTAGGCTGACTCTTTCTTAAGGTCTGTAATATTTCTTGTAATATTTCTTCGATCTTCATGTTAGTAGATTTATTCATTTTTCTCTGGTCGCCATCCAATCCAACCACTTTTCACTAACTCAACCAGTAACAAATTTACTTTTTTACTTACCTTCTCAAAATCTTCTTTGCTATTTAAACAGATAACTTTTATATTATTTGACTTCTTCATTTGTTCCCTCCTGATCTTGTTTTTCTAATTTTTCTATTAAATACTTTAATTCATCATGATTAAGGGTATCAACTGTTGCTTTAGCCATTAATTTAGCATATCTCTTTCTTAATGCTTCTTTTCCTTCTTTTGTTGCTGGTAGAATTAAAGAAATCTTATACATATTCCACCCCCCTTGTAAATTAATTTATAGAAATAGTATTCCTAATTCGATAAAATTTTATGATTTGAGTGTGATTGGCTACATAATTGATTCTGAGACTTTCTTTTTATTTTCAAAATTACTCTTTTCATACTATTATTTAAACCCTCCTATAAGTTGAATATTATTAAGAGCTGCTGCTATACCTTTATTACCTTTTAAATCATAACCATATAAATTAAAAGATACTTTGGCATAATAGCAATTCTTTACGTCTATTGGCTCGATTATAGTATTTACATTTGAATCAACTATACCAGGTTTATTTTTACTATTTGCAGTTAAGAAATAGCAGCCTTTATATAATGGATCTCCTGGTCTTTCTAAATCTCCATTCCTCATAGGTGTTCTTATAGATCCTCTATGTCTTAAATCTTTCTTTAATTCACCTATAGTCGCATCAATAGCTTTTAATGTTTCAATATCAGTCTTCGGAATTATTATAGTAGTTGAATATATTGGCTCAATACCTTCTACCACTGAATATGGTTCAAATATATGCGCATATGCTAATTTTACTAATCCGGTAATTACTTTTGTACCAGTCCTTGTTGCTTTTATCATAAATATATGTTCCCCCTTTACAGAAGCTCTCAAAAAGGTTACACTTATAATTGCGGTATGAGTGGTGATCCTTTTTGATTGCTACTTATTTTTTTATTTAAATTTCTGATTCTAATTCTATGCCTGCATTACCTAACTTCTCTACTGTGTCATTCCAGTTATTAATTATTAACTCAGCCATATCTACTGAAATTGGTTCTTTAACTTCTCCATCTTCTGTGAAATGAGTCATTATCACTCTCATGTTATCGTTGAATCCTTCTAATATTTTTTTTATTTTTTGATTTTCCATTATAAAATCCCTCCATTTAATCCTTCTGATTTATGAATTTTTTTACTTAATTTCCTTTCTAACTTTCTCTTTTGGTGCCTGCTTAGCTTTTTATCATTTGACACAATAGCTGCAGCTCTATTCTCTTTTATGGCATTAATTGAATAATGATACATTGGAATTCCCATACTTGAATTATGCGACACTGGCATATTCACACCTCCTCAAAATTTATAATTATTTTATATCAACATAAACCCTGTAGTATTTACCTGATTTATGAGGCTTACTGATAGATTTAATCTTATACCCAGTTAATAAAAATTCTATGAATTCCATCTTTTCTGTTTCACTCTCATATTTAAATGTGAGTTTACGCATAAGTATTCCTCCTTAACTTCTATATTTTCAAAAAATTTCATCCCTACTTTTCCCTACCTCAGCCTTAAAAAATTGCTTTATTCTAATATCCATACATGCATTGAATTCTTATATTCCATTACTCTAAATGCTTGTCCAGTTACAAAATCAAATATTACTGGATTTAAAGAATCCTCTTCTTGATATAGTTCAATTTTAAATCCTGGACCTTCACAAATAATATTTATGTTTTTTACTGGAATACTTAAATTATTACCAATCAATACAGAAAATTGATTTATGCAATTTGTATCTAATTTGGCCTTTAATTTCTTGAAATAATCTATTAATTGATATCCAGGTATCATTTTATTATTCATCTTTTAATCATTCCTCCTATTAATTTAGTACACGCACAACACAACCAAATTCCTATTCTCTTCAAATACCCTATTTAGGCACTATATATATACGTATATCCCTCTAACTATTAATAATAATAATTTATATAAATAGGTTGTGTAGGTTGTGTATAATATATCTTAAACCTTGATTTAACTTATTTTTATTTTTCACAACCTATAATTTAATGGTTGTGTTTAGGTTGTGAGGTTGTGTGATTATTCTGACACAACCTCAAAATCATTAATAGCTTTTAATCTTACCATTGGTGGTATTTTATATTTTCTTCTTGAATCTTGTTCAATTCCCTTTTTCGCAAGAATTGCTTTTATATTTTGTTTTGCGTAGCCCCTCTGTCTATCCGATAAACCTAATCCAATTATTATTTCAGTGAAAGAATATTTATCCCATTGATCCTTTGGTGCATCCCAATTAAGTTTATCTTCCAATATCTGTTCGATCTCATCTATTTCAGTATGTGACTTTTGTTGCTCTATCGCATATTGTTCTTCTTCTTGATTTAAAGTAATTGAATATCCTTTTTTATATAACTCTATGGCTTCCGCCCATATCTGCAATACCACGTCTTTATTTAAATCTTTAAATATACTTTTCTTAGGATTATTCACGCCTACATCAACCGGCCAAAATCTCCTATTTCCTGTTTTATCTTTCAAAAAATCCTTGTCATTTGTGCTTCCGCAATAAATACACTGTATCAAAAATACTGTATTCTTTTTACCATAAGCAAGCCTTGCTTCAAATTCACATCTTGTAATAAAATTTTTAGCCACTTCAACTTCTGCTCTTTTCAAGTTCGATAATTCAGCCATTTCAACAATTAACTTTCCTCTAAGAATTTCCATAGCCTGCTTGGTATCTTTTAAATCAATACTATTATCTGTAAACCAACTCATACCTAATTTTTTAAAGAAAGTACTTTTACCTATTCCCTGTTTACCACTTAGTATTGGCATATTATCAAATTTAGCACCAGGGTTATATATTCTTTTGACTCCAGCTACTAGCCATTTTTTCATAATAAATCTAGTGTATAATGTATCATTAGCACCTAAATAATCTATTAATAATGTTTCTATTCTTGGAATTCCATCCCACTCTAAACTATTAAACAGATCTTTAACTGGGTGGAATGAGTTTTTAGAAACCACGAGTGCTATAGCATCATTATATTTTGATGTATTTGAAATTTTACGGTATTTTTCTATAAAACTTCTAAGTCCACTGTCATCAGTATCAATCCAATCAGAAAAATCATCTTTCTTCCTCCATGGAAGATTTCCTTTAATTACAATCTTATTAGAAAATTCATTGTAAGCTATTTTTCCTTTTAATAATGGTTCATTTTCTATGATTAAAGAAAAATTATTTATTGTACTTTTTAACTTATCTTGTGTATATTCTAGCTCTTTGAGCCATTTAATATTTATTTTTTCATCTCCATTGATTTCGATATTCTCAAAATCCTCTTGGGCTTTATCTATACACTCTTTACCTATAGTTTCTTTAACTTTGTTATCACTAGCAGCAAACTCGGCCATTTTTAGAAATGATGGAAGTCTATTAACTGGAGTATCTGGCTTTGAGTCTTCATCAAGTTCTCTAAATTTATGAATTCTAACTAAATCAAATGCATTGCATAACATCCCACTTGTTGGATCTGTGCCATGATGTGAAAAACTAAACTTATCATCATACACAACTAGTCCACCAGAGGTGCTACCTTCTGCATATGTGTACCTTGTATCATCTGCACCAGGAACATATACTTCTTTTAAAAATTCTGCTATTGCTTCACTTATTGAATAGGTCCTACAAAAAGCACCTATTATCCCTTTCTTTTCTAAAGGATCTTCTTGCTTTTTAATAGCTGAATTTAATCTAACCCTAGCTCTTGAACTTTCAGGCCAATATGAAACATCTTGCCAACCAAATGTATATCTACTTAAAACTTCATCAGGACTGAGCCAAGGTAGGTCTTGTACTTTAAATACATATTCTCCATCACAACTAGTGCTTGGACCATACATTAGACGGCTTGGTTCATATGTTGTATCGTCAAACTGATCTATCCCTATATCATTAGCTATCATTCTAGCTATAGCCTGGTATTCATCCGGAAAAACTGGCCTTGATAAAGGAATTACGAGTCTTAATCTTTGATTCTCAGGAGAATGTGAGTGAGTTGAGTACATAATGCAAGCAAAATTCCATAAGACTTCAATACCTGCCCATACATCTCCAACAACATAATCCAAATCTAAAGTTAATAATGAACGATTTTGAACATTTTCAGCCTTTCTACGACCATTCTTGAGACTTCCTCCAACAAATCCACCTTGATCTTTTATTCTATCTCTATCAGACTTCGGCATCTTCTTATATTCAGCATAAGTTTCGGTTGTTCTTGTTGTATGACTTAATTTTTCAACTAAAGCTGAGTACAGTATTGTTTTATTTTTCCACTGCCTTGCTGTTCTACTATTTGCTGTCGCTATTGCTAGTTGGCCATCATATTTAATTTTTTCATAGCGTGTTTCATCTTCTGCAATATTTTCTTTTGCCATAAATTTCACCTAATTTCTAATTGCCTTTTTAAAGTAATTCAACCCTTTAAATGATGGCTCAGAATTAAATTCTTTACATAAAGCAATATATTTATCTATCAACTTTAAATTCATCTTTCTTCACCTCTAAAACTTCTTATTTTAACCATAAAATCACTCTTATTTATGTTGATTTTGAACCCATTCTTCCAAGCCCTTTTTTGATATATACCATTTATCTTTCACTTTATATGAAGGAAAATCTTCTCTCGGTAATAGATCAGTGTACATTGTGTTCACACCAACCCCTAAAACCTTTGCTGCTTCTTTAGGTGTATAAGCTAACTTTTCATCATCATTTGGCTTAAAATCTTTTAATTTCCCCCTCACTTCTGTTGTAATGAAATCCACTGTTAGATTAATAAACTTTTCAAAATAAGGATCTCTTTTAATCTCTTCCATAGGCTTTCCCTCCAATTTAAAATATTAATTATTGTTGTAATTCCTCACCTTAGACCTTAACGGTGTGTGGTTTATGTTAAGGCTTGTCCAATATAGAAATAACTATTTTTCTTCTGAAAAGAATTCATTAATTGAAATTTCTAAAGCTTTGGCTAATTTAAATAATTGTTTTACTTGTAAATTTTCAATATTCTGTTTTCCATTTTCTAAATTAGATATTGTTAATCTACAAACACCAGATTCTTCAGCCAAATCACTCTGAGTCCAATTTCTCTTCGCCCTTTCGACTTTTAAATTCACTTTTAAATTCATACACTCGCCCCTTTCCTTCCATTTAGTCAGGATATATTTATATTTTATTTCCACTTTGTCAGTATGTCAATACTTTTTATCATTATTTTTTTAAAATTTGCTTTTAATACTTCCATTTTGTCAGTAATAATGTATAATATCGTTAGGAGGTGCTTTAATGAATATAGGAAGCAATATTAAATTTTTTAGAAAACAAAGAGGATTAACTCAAAAGCAACTCGCTGAAAAAATCGGTGCAACCGATTCAGCAGTAACACGCTATGAGTCTAATAATAGAGAGCCTAATATTGAAATATTAACTAAAATAGCAGATGCTCTTGAAGTTCCTGTCAGTGAATTACTAAAGGATGATACAATCAATCTTACTGATTCTGATACGGAAAAATTAGAGATCTATATTGATGTGGTTATGGGAAAGCCAGAACTTAAACCCTTAATAAATATCTTTAAAAGTAAAGGATATGAATTGAGACAGGAAATGAAAGGTTGCGATATATATCTTTTAAAGAATAAGGAAGCTGTAGCTAAAATACCTGAAAGAGATTTTGCCGAATTTGGTGCAAAAATGCTCTATGTTATTAATGAATTTACTGATTTTGAATTTAGTAAACTAGTTGATATATTTACATTTTTATCTTAATTAGAGTAGCTTATATTGGCCCATAAGGCTTTAATATATTCGCCCCTTATAGAATATAATTAAATCTTATAGGAGGTCGTACAATGGCTAAAACAATATATAAAAAGAAAATTAAGAATGGTAAAGAATACTACTTTCATAGATTAAGACATGAAAATTTAGATAATCCTAAGGACATCTATGCTAAAACAGTAAAAGAACTTGAAAGTAAAATTAAACAGATCAAGTATGATCTTGAACATGATATCGTGAATAATAAAGAATGTTTTGAACCATTTTTCACTGATTGGCTTTTTGATGTACATTTTGGGCACCTTAAACCCGCCACTAAAGAAAATTACGAAGGTGTTTTTAGAATGTATGTTAAAGATAGCTCTCTTTCAAAAATCAAGGTCAAAGATCTAAAGTTAATTGATGTACAAAAATTTTATAATAATTTAGTATCTAATAGCTGTACTATCACCAGGATAAAGAATATACACAAAATAATACGCCCATTTATTAGATATTTATATGACAATAATATAATCATAAAGGATTTTTCCAAAGCTATAATTTTACCAAAAGAAGATGAAAAAACAAAATTAGCTAGAGGAAATAAAATAATTCCTTTTACATTGGAAGAAGAAAAAACATTCCTTGCAGCTATAAAAGGGCACCATTTAGAAATGCTTTTTGCTACTGCTCTATATAGTGGTTTAAGACAAGGGGAATTATTTGCCCTCACCTGGGAAGATATTAATTTTGAGAAAAATTATATTGATGTGAATAAAACATATAGATATATAACAGATGTGTCACGTGATGGTCGTTCTAACGGTTATAGATTTATACAAACACCTAAAACACAGAAAAGTATTAGAAAAGTTCCTATCCCTCAGTTTCTTGTAAAAATGTTATTACAATATAGAAATGAACAAAGATTACAAAAAATAAAATATGCAGATGTATATGAAGATAACAATCTTGTATTTTGTAATAATCTAGGTGCGTATTTAGTTGATAGCACTATAGGACGCCAATATAAGATTATTTTAAAGAAGAATAATATACCAATAAGAAAATTTCATGATATGAGACATACTTTTGCTACTCGATTATTTGAACTGGGAGAAGAGCCAAAAACGGTCCAGGAGCTTTTAGGTCATAGTACAGTATCAATTACTCTTAATACTTATACTCATGTTTTAGAATCAGTAAAAGAAAAAGCTATCTCGAAACTTGATGAACTTCACTCTATGTTAAAATAAAAACTCCCTCTCATTTACCTATAGGGGGCAAATGAGAGGGCAAAACAAAATTTTAAAAATTATATTACACTAGCAAAGCTAGTAAATAAGCTATGTTATTTATAAACTCTAGATTTATTCATCCCATCCTTCTGGGAATTCAGCGTTGTGATACACCTCTTGAACATCATCGTCTTCATCAAGTAAGTTTAACATCTTTTGGAATTTCTTTGCTTCATCTTCATTAATTGCTGTATAAGTATCTGGAATCATTTTAACAGCTGCTTCTAGAAATTCAACCCCTTCAGCTTCTAATGCTTCTCTAACTGTCCCAAAATCTTCTGGCAACGTTGTTACTACAAATACTTCTTCTTCGTCAGCTGAGAAATCTTCTGCACCTGCATCTAAAGCCAGCATCATCATTTCTTCTTCATCCCTATCACCTTTTTCAATGATAAGTTCTCCCTTTTCTTGGAACATGAATGCTACACAACCAGAT
>JAQSXU010000282.1 GCA_029256485.1 Clostridiaceae bacterium | reverse complement strand
AACCTCTTTATTTTCTAATGCGGCCTTTCTTATCTCAGTTATGATTTTTTCTCTTTGTTCTTTTGTATAATGAAGGGATAATATCTTTTGTGCGTGTACAGCATTGCTTATAGCATTTTCAACATTTTCGAAAACTCCGAAACATGAAGAATTATCCTTGTAGTTCTTTAGATTGGCATTTTCAACATTTGTTTTTAATTTTAAATCTTTTGTTATAGAAACTAGAGTGTCTTTAATCATGACTAATCCTCCTTATGATTTAAAAATTGATAACATTAAAAATTCTATATGAAATATTAATATTAATTTTTTAATGTTATTAAATATATGCTATCACTAAAATTTACAGAGTCAATCTTTTAAGACAAAAAAGTAAATATAAGGAAGAAAAAACGTGTAAATATAAGGAAGAAAAAACGTTATCAAATGACAAGACAGTAGGATATTTTTTTTATATAGCTTTTAGAGGTAAATTATCAGATTATTTTAAAATATGTTATATATTGACTTTTAAGGAAATTTATTTAATGTATTAGTGAAATTTCAAATAATGACTATAATATTGTAGTATAGAACAAACATTATTTTTCTCATTTTATTAAAGAGAAAAATTTAGATTAACTAGTACCCAAATAATTAAATTAATTGAACAATTGTTTAGTACATAATAACTTCATCTTAAAATTATATTTTGAATATTGATGTGCACAATTCGACAAAACACCGATACCTTGAAATGTTTAAACGTACAAGCTGTTTTATAAATATATAATTATGTATTATATGGCTAAAATAAAAGCTTTACATAGGGTTGCGTTTGTAAAAGAATTTATAAAATTACGCAGGTTTTCCACTGGCAGTATCAATTAAAAATATTTACAGCCTGTGTATATTTCTTTATAGCAGAGGCTGTATTAAAATAAATTTAATTATATATGATTTATGCTGTGAAAAATAGAGGTGTTTGTAAAAAAATATAGAATATAGGTTAGTGATTAATATATATGGTATAAAGGGAGGGGTCTTAAATGTTTAAATCTATCAAAAGTAAATTAATATTACTTACGGCTATGTTGATCATTTCTATGATATCTCTAGGTGTATATTCTATTAACAATTTAAATATTGTTAATCAAATATCAACAGATATGTCAGTTGAATTAATTCCAAGTATAGTACAATCAGAAAGTATAAACACAATGACATCTGATTATAGGATTCTGGAGTATGAACATATAATATCAACAGACCCGAGTGAGATGAATAAAAAAGAAAAAGAAATGGAAGACAAAAATAAAGAAATACAAGATATAATAAGCGCATATGAAAAATCGTTTTTTGATGACAAAGACAAGAAACTGTTTGAAAATGCAAAAAATAATTGGAATGAGTATTTGAAAATTCATGAGGAAGTAATTACTTTAAGTAGAGGCTTAAAAACTGATGAAGCTATGAAAATTATGAATGGAGATGGAAAAAAATATTTTGATACAGCCTCTGAATCTTTAGTTAATCTTGCAGAATACAACAAAGAAGTAGCTGATAATTTTAGTAAAAATGGTGATGATAAATATGAACAAGTAAGAAATGTAACTGTGATAATTATTATAGTATTGACTATTATTTCTATAATTCTTTCAATGGCAATTATAAGAGGTATAGTAGCATCATTAAGCAATATAAAAAGAGAATTAGATGAACTAGCTGAAAGAGGCGGGGATCTAACTCAAGAAGTTAAAGTTAAATCAAAAGATGAAATCGCAGCACTTGCTAATAGTTTAAATAATTTTCTGTCAAATTTAAGGCAAATAATTAAAGGGGTTAGTGAAAGTACTGAAAATGTTATAGCTATTAATAATGATATAAATAATAGAATAAATGAATTATCTAATGATATTGTAGAAGTATCAGCCAATACTGAGAATATTTCTGCAGGAATGGAAGAAACCGCAGCTTCATCAGAAGAAATGCTTGCAACTTCCAATGAAATTGAAAAGGCAGTAACTTCAATTACAGAGAAAATTCAAGATGGTCTTGTTTCAGTAGAAGGAATAGAGAAGAATGCAGAAATAGTTAAGAAAAATACAATTAAATCACAAAATAGTGCACAAGCCATTTTTCTAGAAACGAAGGAAGAACTTCAAAAAGCAATTGAAAACTCAAAAGTAGTAGCTAGGATTAGTATATTATCTGAATCAATAATAGAAATTGCAGCACAAACAGACCTATTAGCTTTAAATGCAGCTATAGAAGCAGCAAGAGCAGGAGAATTTGGTAGAGGATTTTCAGTTGTTGCAGAAGAAGTAAGGAAGCTTTCAGAAGAATCAAAAACTGTAGTTGCAGAAATTAAGAATGTGACTGATAAGGTGACTGAATCTGTAAGTGATTTATCTGAGAATTCAAGTAAACTACTGAAATTTATGTCAACTAATGTAGATGAAGACTATAAATCTATGTTACAGGTGTCAGAAAAATATAGTGGGGATGCGCAATTTGTAAATAATCTGGTAACAGATTTTAGCTCTACATCAGAAGAACTTTTAGCATCAATACAGGATATATTAAAAACAATAGATCAAGTAGCAGAAGCATCAACTGATGGGGCACAAGGAACAACAAAAATTGCAGAAAGAGTTGTTGAAATAAATGAAAAAACTAATAAAATAATAGAGAATATAAATAATTCAAAAGAAAGTACACATGCATTAATTACAGAAATATCAAAATTTAAATATTAGGAAAGTGTGTAAGTCAACCTGTTTTGTTTTCGCAAACGGTGATATAGATTAACTTTTTGCAAATTTAACATTTTATTTGTTATATAGTTGGAAATTTGAATTCTAGTTGAATTTATATATTTTTTTCAAGAATAAAAGTTGATAAAATCATATTTGTAAAAGGGTTAATAAAAAGGTAAAATGTTTTTCAAAATATGAGAATAGAGCATAAGATTGCAACCTAATCATTTGAAAGGTTGCAGTCTTTTAATTTGTAATAGAAAATTATTATATATTACTCTTGTGTAATTCCACACGCCTTTTTTAGGAGTAGAGTCTGGGACATAGTTTAGAATTTATCTGTAGATCCTTGGCGAGGCGTTATAGCAGATATAAAACTAACTATACCATCATTTGGGCATTAACTACTATCCACTTTAACTTAAGTTCTGTCCTATAAAGGTGGGGCTTTTTAAATCTGCATTAACCATAACAATCCTTTAATGAATCTTTGAGTGATTTCTGCAAAATGTCCACCATTATTCCATTCTAATAATACATTTTCTTTAGATGTAAGCTGTTCTGATAATATATCATAAGTCTTTCTAGTATTATCTCCAACTATGGACATACGTTTATTTCTACTTCGCTCTTCACTATTACCAAGAGAAAGATATACTTTAGCTTTAGAATTTAGAGGAGAATTAGACGTTATAAATTCAATCCAGTTATCATACCATAATGAACCAGAAAGACAGCCTATTTTACCAAAGAGTTCAAATTTATAAAGGCAGTATAAAGCAGTAAGGCCAGCTAATGAATAGCCAATAAGTATAGTATTTTCAGAATCATCTTTTGTCTTATAGTTCGTATCTATGAAAGGTTTAATAATATTAATAAGAACATTAAGATATTCAGAGGCACTGCCACTAAAAGATTCCTTATTTTTTCCTAAGGCCGGTGCAGGCCAGGGAGAAAAATCCTTGTTCCAATCTTTTGATTCTATGTTTAAAAGAATAAAGGAAATGCAGTCAATATTAAAATGGGGTTCGATGGAGCTCATTATTTCTTCTATATCACTTCCACCATTTACATAGACTACAGTATAATTAGCATTATTTTTATTGTAGTCTGGTGGAAGATATAATGAGCAATTATATTCACCTATATTTAAAATTTCAATGATTCCATTCATACATTTATATTTACTCCTTAAAAGATTTTATAAAATTTGTTAGACATATTAAGTTGTAAGTAGTCAAAGCTTATTATTTTTATTGTATCATTGAGCTATAGAAAACCATATGAGTTTTATGAAAAAAGTAGTGCAAGACTAAAGTTATTAATCACGAATTTAATATTGCAAACAAGAAATTAACTTTTCATTTTACAGCAGAAATTGAAAACGTTAAGTGAAAAGTTAAATTCGTGATTATTGAGAGACCTTTAAAATGCATAAGTTAAGTCACTTTATTTATACTTTACTTACAAAAAAATAGGAT
>JAQSXU010000281.1 GCA_029256485.1 Clostridiaceae bacterium | reverse complement strand
TATAGTAAAATGTACAGATACACGTGGAATAACTTTAACAGATGGATTTACATTTAATTTAGTAAATTAATATATAATAGAAAATATTAAGTATACAGACTGTTGATAAAGGAACATTTTCATTTCTAAAAATGTTCCTTTTGTTGTTAGATGATAAAAATATATAATTTTAATTATTAAATTAGACAAACTATGGAATAGATACATAAATATGTGGAATAAAAGAGGAATAATTATCTTGATAAAATGAGATAGAATAGTAAGTGGGAACAGAAGAAAAACTGTAACCTCTCATAAATTCTCAATACCCCTTTTATACGATAATTAATAAACCAGCAGCTACGAAAAATATATTTTGAAAGGATGTGAAAATGCATCCATCCACAAATATATAGTATCTTCTGGTTTATTTTATATTTACTTAGAATTTTTAGAAGGATTTTACTTCTTTTTGTATAATGATATATGAAGGGTGGTGAAAAATGATATTAGATTTATTACTAATTTTATTTATTATTGTTTTGGTGGTAATTATAATTAAAGAAAGAAAAAATAAAAATCAAATTATTAACCTTGTAAATAACTATTATAATTTATGGGACAAAACTAAAAATGAATACAAAGAAAAAGATAGCATTAATTTGATACAAGAAAAAACAATCAATAACTATAAAAATGCAATTGAGTTTATAAAAGGTATTAAAAATAAGTGCTATGTTGAATTTGGAGAACTGAACGAGGGACACGAGTTAAACATCAAAGAACAAATTGTAATAGTAATTTATGAAAGTGATATTAGATATGATTCAGAATACTATGATCAATACTGTGGGTGTGATGCTAAACCATATATTTCAACAATAAAATTAGATTGTCAAGTTTTTGTTGATAGCCGCAGCATCGATCCAATTACTGATGTGGTAATTTATAAAAGTGATAAAACAACATCATTAGAAGATATAAATCTTTTAAAGTATAAGGGGAAAGGTATTGGAACATATGTAGTACAAACTTTAATAAAAGTTCTTGAGAATTATAATATAACTGAATTAAAAGCAGGGTTATCAAGTGTGGATTATGATGTTAAAGAAAGATTGTATAATTTCTATCAAGATATCAATGGCTTTGAGATTATAAAAAAAATAGAAAAAGATTCATGGGGAATGGCGATTAAAAAAATTAAGATTTAATACAAAATATATAAAAATTAGAACTCTAACAATATGGTTCTTTTATTATTCTAATTTGTAGAATTATGGTATAATTTCCAAAGAGGTGATTAGAAATTGATGAAATTTAGAAAATTTGAACTAGCGATATTTATAGGAATTTTAACAGCGGTAATACTACCAAGTATATACATATGGTATTCATTATACCAAAAAAATAACGAAAACAGTTTGTGGACAATAGGGGTAGGATTATTTGGAGCTTTATCAGGTGGAATATGTACTTTAATAGCTGTTATTATTTCAACTCAAGAAACAAGAAGAATACAAGAAGAAAATATGAAGTTTAATAATAAACAATTAACAATAGGAATATTGAATGAAAAAATAAAAGATTACAAGAAGACTAAAGATAAACTTAATTATATAAATAGAAAAATTTCAGAATTATATTGTTTAGAGCCTTTTAATGCAAATAATATAGGTAAACGAAAAATTTTAAGTGTAAATAGTAATTATAAACAATATTCATTTGAGTTAATAAAGTTTATTGAGGATGATTTCTCTTCATATTCAGCTTGTATTAGTGATGTATCCACGGAAGTAGGTCTTGCAAAAATTTTAAGCAGTGTAACTTGGGATTTAACTTTTCTATGTTATTGTGATGATAGTGAAAAGGCCTTAGAAATTGTGAATACACTCAGTTCAAAAACATCTAAAGTTAGTAATTATATATCTCATTTGCAAAATCAAATTAAATCTTTTTACTTTGAAAAATATTTAGTAGATTAAAATAATAACAATATTTCTATTCAGAATAAGGTATTTGAAACCCTAATAATAAGGGTTCTTTTTTAATACAAAAATAGTCTAAATTTAAAATTAAGAAAGGAGATTTATTACATGTCTAAGGCAAAAGAAAAAGGTTAAAATTAAATGTTAAATTAGTAGCATGTGCTAGATCTCCTGGATTATGTAAACAATGCGAAGAACAATGTGAAAAGATGGATTTATTTTATTATCCATATAGCAAGAGAGATATAAGAGAATGTTTTAAAAATTGCGGAATAAAAACATGAAAGTTTCAAGAAATGAATTGAAAGATATCTTGGGCGTTAGTCTTGAGGGTCTTAAGACAATAGAAAAAAGAAAGCAACTTAATCATAGGTTGATTAGACTAGGATATAATTTTATAAGAAAAGATATCTAGAAAAGTTTACTATTATGTTGAAAATTCAAATTCTAACAAACAACTTACAATAAATATGTGTAAGTATGTATTCAATACTAGAAAAAGTGAAGAATTTGTACAATATTTTAAAGAACGAACTGAAAATAGCAAAAATAATATCCCAACAAGCTTAGAATATTTAAGCAACAAAGTTAATGCAACAAAAACCACAACCACAACAAATGATACAAAAAAACATTATTGCATCAGGTAGTGAAGAGAAGTTCCATCTAGACTCAAGGGATCTAAACAGCTGGTAAACTAGGATTAAATTCGTTATCAATAAAAAATCAAGTGGATTTATGTAGATTCATTTGATTTTTTTATTTATTAAATTATGAAAATAAAAAAATACAGTGAAAAAAACTTTATATCGCAAATTTCGCTAGCATTTGAATTTTCAAAGTACAATAATGTAAGTAAACTTTATAGTTTTAAAGAATGTTAACAATAAATAAATCATGTCAGTAGTTTCTGTAACAGTGATATAAGTAAAAATGTTGCATTTTACCGAGTTAAGAGGGCATATATTTATTATACTTCTGATTTATAAAAACATTCTATATAAGTTAATGTTGTATTTTAATTTAAGGAAAGTAAATAATATATAATTTAATTAAGAAATTTCCAAGTAAAAAGACAGAGCTGGCCATCTCTACAGGGGGGAATTAGAAAAAAACAAAAGGGAATATTATAAGTACCAAAAAGACCAGAAACTTTAATAATTTCGGTCTTTAGGTTAGGGTTTCCTTACATATGTTCTACCTAAAAGGAAATCTATGCTTGTATAATAATCAGCAATAATTATCATGATCTCAACGGTTGGCTTACGCTTACCTGATTCGTAGTGAGCATACTCAGAACGACTAATGTTAAGTTCATCTGCTAACTCTTCTTGAGTTAAGCCACGTTCTTTTCTAAGATACGTTAATATTGCAGATAACATATAACCACCTCAATATAAAATTTTATACTTTTTAAGTAATTTTAACATTTCTCTATCTGGATAAGCGACACCACTTTCCCAGTTAGTCCAAGTAGTTTTTCCTATGCTAACTTTTCAGAATAATTTCTTCTTGGTAATTTTCTATCGTATTCAATATCTTTAATGCAAGTACCAGAATGATAACCTATTATTTTAGCTAATTTATCCTGAGTTAAATTGTTATTCATTCTAAAGTATTTTAGTTTTTCGCCTAAAGAGTTCTCATTCGCTATCAGTGTGTATTGTTTACAGATGCATTTCCAGTTGCAT
This sequence comes from Clostridiaceae bacterium, assembly GCA_029256485.1. The sequence continues at coordinate 1,065 of JAQSXU010000281.1, read as the reverse complement.
CAGTATAAAATACTGCCTTTCTATGATCAGCATAATGGCCAGCAAGGCCTGCTTTCTTAATTTCCTCTATAGTTGCATTTTCCATAAGCTGATACACCATTGTAGCAATTAGTTGCATTTTCCATAAGCTGATATACCATTGTAGCAATAATCTCCACGTGAGCCATTTCTTCTGCTACTATTGCCTAAAGGTAAAACAACTTGCCTTAGACGTTCTTTATCTGATCCAATTAATACAATATCTAAAATTTTTGTTTTACTATCCCAAACAACATATTTAACAAGACTTCTAATTAATCTTTTCCTGTCTTCAAACTTTTCGGTAAAGTCATAGAACTTTTGGAAATTATCCAAAGTAGTTAATATTTCATCTAAAGATTCATAAGTAGAAGCAATGTTATCATTAGCCAATGATAATTCATTAATTAGTGAAGTAAGCTCATTATTTCTATCAGTAAGCTTTTTTATTTCAGTTTTAAATGGTTCAAGCAATTCAGGATCATTATCGAGATACACCATTTTCATTACTAAATTACTAATAGACTTTTTATTGATTTCAATTTCCTTTGTTATGTTTGCAATTTGAGCTTTGTTACTAATTTTAACTACATTTTTCTTTTTTAATTTCTCATAATTTTTAATTATATCATTATGAGTTAAGGATTTTAATGTATTAACAACAAAATCTTCAGCATCATAAGCATTTAGAGCATCGTTAGTACATCTATTTGAATTTGAATTTCTAGAATTACAAGAATAATATCTGTAAGCATATTTACTACTTAAATTTTGCCTTGGAGCCATAGCTGATTCACATTCTTTACATACAACTAATCCAGATAATAAAGCCTGCTGGCTTGTACCTTTTCTGTTAGAAGAATTAGTATCTTTTATTTCGTTTGCGATATGTTGACACCTAATCCATGTATCGCTATCAATAATTCCAGGATGTTCACCAACAGATATAATCCAATTTTCTATAGGAGCAAAACTTCCTTTTTCAGTTCGTCTATTGTAGGCCATAACACCATTAATACCATTTATTTTTTCATATCCAAATACTTC
>JAQSXU010000280.1 GCA_029256485.1 Clostridiaceae bacterium | reverse complement strand
GAAGTATGAAAAAATGCACATTGCATATGTTATTGTTATTACCATACTTAAACAGATACTCCCTATTACTAAAATTAAAGATGGAATTAGACTGCAGGTCGCATTGCAAGGAAATGAAAAAATAGCTTACGATTCCTTTTGTGAAGCATTTGAGGAATCAATGAGAAAAGTTTTTATTCCAATATTAGAAAAAAGCAGTCCTTATGTATTGGAGGAAAGGGAAATAAAATATGAAAAACTTGCTATTTCTTCCATAACTACAGCTTTATCTAATAAACTTTTAACTGAAAAAATAATAGAAACTAAAATTAAAAAAATATAAATAACCTTAAATCAGAAGGAGAAATATCATGGTTGAAAATAAAATTGCAATACTGACAGATTCTTGCTCAGATGTACCACGAAATTTATTAGAAAAATTTCATATTTATGAGATGGCACTTACCATCAATTATAAAGATAAATCTTATCGTGACAGAATTGATATTACGCCAGAAGAAGTTTATGAAAATCTGCAAAATGAAATACCTCATACAAGTTTGCCTACCGTTGGTGAAATGCATGAAACAGTTGAGAAAATCATTGCGGACGGATACAATCAAATAATTATTCCTGTAATCTCTTCAGGTTTGAGCGGAACATGTAAAGCAATTGAAATGGTTTGTGGGGAGTTTAAATATATCAAAACAAAAGTTATAGATACAAAAAATATAGCGCTTGGTTCTGGATTCCTGTCCATATATGCAGCACAATTAGTTGAAAAAAATTTAAACTTTGAAGATATAATTAAAAAAGTAGAAAGTAAAATTGAAGACTCAAGTATTTACTATAGTCTGCAAACTTTACATTATCTTGTAAAGGGCGGAAGGTTAGGTCGTGTAGAAGGAATGATTGGAAGCGTTCTTCAAATTAAGCCAATAATTAGCTGTGACAAAGATGGAATTTATTATACAGTAGAAAAGGTAAGAGGGAGAAGGCAAAGTATTAATAAACTGATAGAAATAGTACAGGATAAAATTAAGGGTAAGAAAAATTATTATCTTGCAATTTGTCATGGATATGCTCAAGAAGAAGCAAATAGAATCAGAGAAATTATGCAGCCATATATAGATAATGCCTCAATATATATGGAAGGACAAATTTCTCCTGCTCTTGGTGTTCATACAGGGCCGGGACTTGTTGGTATTGGATGTTTCAATTTGGATGATTAACGTGGCAAGCTTTCTGCTGGCAAATTGATGGGTATGGGTTGTGAAATACCCTTGATTATACTTACGAAATAGAAAATGATATTTTAATGATATGGGGTGGTGAAAAAGAATCGCCAGCATAGAAATGTGGTCAGAAGAACAAATAAGTCAGTTACAGTACATGTAGTTGTTTAGAAAAAAGGCAAAAATCGAGCTCAAAAAGTACATTTTGGGCTCGATTTTTTCTTTTCTTACTATTAAGCTGAGATTTTTTACGAATGGACACTTAATCAATAAATATTTAATGAATTATAATATAAATTTATTGATTATCAATAAAAGATATGCTAGAATTAAATTGCTTATAATTTTATATATGAGGTGTTTTATATGAAAAAAGAAACAATTTTTTTAAAACTTTCTGTTTTTTTTATTGGAATTATAGTTTTAGCTATATGTCTATTTGTGTTACCTCTGATAGCTAGAGATGCAGCAGAAAGTAGTTTGAAAATGGCATATGTTCTATATAGCATTTTATTAGTTATGTATGTAACAGCGATACCATTTTTTATTGCATTGTATCAAGCATTTAAACTATTAATTTACATCGACGCTAATAATGCTTTTTCTGAGTTATCTGTGAATGCTTTAAAAAATATAAAAAAGTGTGCAACTACAATCAGCCTGCTATATGTGCTTAGTATGCCGCTTTTCTATATCGTAGGGGAGGTAGATGATGCTCCGGGTGCTATATTGATTGGAATGATCTTTATTTTTGCACCAATGGTCATTGCAGTCTTTGCAGCTGTGCTCCAAAGGCTATTAAAGAATGCCATAGATATAAAAGATGATAATGACTTAACGATATGAGGTAAATAACATGGCAATTATAATTAATATTGATGTGATGCTGGCAAAAAGAAAAATGAGTGTCACTGAGCTTTCAGAAAGAGTTGGAATAACCATGGCTAACATTTCTGTTTTAAAGAATGATAAAGCAAAAGCTATAAGGTTCTCAACTTTAGAGGAAATATGTAAGGCTTTAGAATGTCAACCGGGTGATATTTTAGAATACAAAAATGATATTCACGAATAAGTCTATAAAAAGTAGGAAGTAAAATTTTTTGAGGTGATATTATGTATGACATAGTAATAGTAGGTGCTGGCCCTGCAGGCTCTAACCTTGCACGATTAATTGGAGATAAATATAAGATTTTATTAATAGATAAACGGGACCTTGAAAATGATAATGCTAAAAACCGATTGAATAAATGCTGCGGAGGATTACTTGCACCTGATGCACAGAAAATGATTGCTAAGTTGGGTTTAGGGATACCTAAAGATATTCTGGTCAATCCTCAACTTTTTGCTGTAAGAACCATTGATTTAACAAATAATTTAGAAAAGCTATATCAGCGATTCTATTATAATATGGATAGAGAAAAATTTGATAGATGGCTGGTTTCATTACTGCCAACGGGAGTTGATAAAAAGTTTAATTCTATTTTTAAAGGTTTTGATGAAATTCCAGGCGGATATGAAACTAGATATATTCATAATGGGAAAGAAATATCGGTAAAGACAAGAGTCATAGTTGGTGCTGATGGTGCATTATCCAAAGTAAGGAAATCTATTAGCAAGGATATTAATATTCCAGAAGTGTATATCTCTATTCAAGAATGGTTTGAATGCTCATATTCTATGCCTTATTTTACCGCTATATTTGATGAAGAAATAAGTGATTTCTACTCTTGGATAATTCCAAAGGAAAACTATGTGCTACTAGGGTCTGCCCTTAGGCCAAAGGAAAATACTAGGGAAAAGTATGATATATTGAAAAATAAACTGACTCAGCGAGGCTTTAATTTCGTAAATAAAATTAAAATAGAAGGTACATATATCGTTAGACCTAAGAAGATATCACAGCTGTATGAGGGAAGAGATGGGATAGCCTTGATTGGCGAAGCATCAGGTGCGATTAGTCCTAGTTCTGCTGAAGGAATTAGCTACGCTTTAAAAAGCTCCTTATACTTAGCACAAAGTCTCGAAGATGGGATAGATGGATTTTTGGTAAGGTATAAAAAGAAGGTAAAAGATATCAAGTTAAATTTATTCCTTAAGAATCTAAAATCTCCAGCAATGTACAATCCATTACTTAGGCAGTTAGCTATGAGATCAGGTCTGCAAAGTATTAAATAACCTTCGGATATTACCATAATATCTGAAGATGAGAATCATTTTCTAATAAAAAAATAATAGTAAATTCTTTATTTCGCTATAATTAAATGTTATTATAAATAAGATGATATATTAAATTACGTGAATGGGGACGATAACATGAAAATATCACGAGAATGTATTCACTGCCTGGCTAGGCAAGCTGTAGAAATAGCTGAAGAATCAACAAGCAATGTAATAATGCAACAAGAAATAATAAAAAAGTCACTTCATGAACTAGGAGAAATAGATTTCAATGAAACGGCACCTGAAATAGGTTTTAGGTTACATCAAATTGCAAAAAACATCACGGGCATTAATGATCCATATAGCAGTCTAAAAGAACAATATAATGCAATTGCTCAAGAGATTTATGATAAAATAAATGAGGAAAAGTGGTTAGAAAAGGCAGAAGATCCTTTTGATATGGCTTGTAGGTTAGCAATAGCTGGCA
>JAQSXU010000279.1 GCA_029256485.1 Clostridiaceae bacterium | reverse complement strand
TTCATAAATGCACCATATAAAGCAAATAATATCGGCATCTGAATTATCATTGGAAGACATCCACCCGTCATACTAACATTATTTTCTTTATACAACTTTACTGTTTCTTGTTGTAATTTTTCAGGATTATTTTTATACTTAGTTTGTATCTTTTTTAATTCAGGTTGAATCTCTTGCATCTTAGCTGTTGACTTCATAGACTTTATATTTAGTGGTAATATCAATAATCTTATTATTAATGTAAGAAGTAATACTGATAAAACATAAGATACACCTATATCTGTTATTCCTATATTTGAAATAAAACCTTGTAACTTTTCTACAACCGTATATAAAAATTCAGCTATACCATTAAACAAAATAAATACCTCCTAGTAATTTACTTAACTGGATCATAACCACCCTTATGGAAAGGATGACATCTTAAAATTCTTTTTATAGCCATAAAACTTCCTTTTATAGCTCCATATTTTTCGATTGCATCAATTGCATATTGAGAGCAAGTTGGTATGTATATACAATTGGGCTTCATCATAGGCGAAATGAACCTTTTATAAAACTTTATCAGAATTATTAAAATCCTTTTCATTATATATCAACCCTGACCTTTTAAATAAATTAAGCATAGCTTTTTCTATATCCCAATAGCTTTTATCTTTAATAGCATTTCTAGCAATAAAAACTAAATCGTGTCCTTCTTTCAAGTTAGTACAATTCAATCTATAAGACTCACTAATTAACCTTTTAACTTTACTCCTAACTACACTCTTCCCAACTTTTTTGCTTACTGATATCCCAATCCTATTAAATTTATCATTATTGTCTCTATTTCTTCTATTATAAAATATATATAAAACTAAAGTATCATTAGAAAAAGACTTTCCTCTTCTATATACATTTCTAAACTCAAGATTTTTTCTTAGTTTTTGTATACTCATTTATCAAGTCTCCCTTTTATTTCTGCATTTGCAGAAAAAGGCCACAAAAGCGGCCCTTATGCTGTTAATCTTTTTCTTCCTTTTAGTCTTCTTCTCTTAAGCACGTTTCTTCCAGATAAAGTGCTCATTCTCTTTCTAAATCCATGTTCTCTTTTTCTTTGTTTCTTTTTAGGTTGGTATGTCATGAACATAGCAGCTACACCCCCTTCAAATTATATTTTATATAGTAAAACTATATTATTGCTCATTTTGAGTTTTACCTTTTAATTATATATTTCCTTAATAGTCATGTCAAGAAAACTTAATATGTTAATAAAATACTTAACAAAGATAAAAATTGTGGATAAATTCTTGAACCCCTTTGTTTATTTATGCTATTATTAATAATATGTTGTGAATAAATTAATTTCACACCAAACTTATCCACAGCTGTGGATATTTATGTGTATAACTTGTTCAACTTTTGACAGTTCTCATCATCACCTTATATATTTTTATCTTATTTCAAGATATTATTCATTGTTTATAGTGTTGATTTTATTTTTTCCACAATTGTTGATAACATAACTTTTTATATACACTTTAAAACATATCAACAAATTTATTAACATGTGAATATTTTTTTCTACATAGTCAATCATTATAGGATATGTATATATTTTCTGTTAGTAAGTTGTTTATATTTATAGATTTTTTTATTTATACATAATATTTTTGAAATTTTTATAATTAGGTAACTGGAGGATATACGATGGATACCCAACTAAATCAACTATGGGAAAAAACATTAAACATAATAAAAAGTGAAATGTCTGAAGTTAGTTTTAATACTTGGATAAAAAGTTGCGAACCTTTATCTATATCTTCTGATAGCATAAAACTAGGCGTTCCTAACGAATTTACTAAGGACATCTTGGAACAAAGATATAAGGATTTGGTAGCTAATGCAATAAAACTTATTTCATCAAAGAAATATAATATAGAGTTTTTAATTGAATCCGATACTAGTGAATTACATTCAGAAGATAATACGTTGAGACATAATAAAAAAAACAGTGCTGTTGTAGTAAATGATTTAATGCTAGCAACCTTAAATCCTAAATATACTTTCGACTCGTTCGTTATAGGTAATTCCAACAGATTTGCCCATGCTGCATCACTTGCTGTTGCTGAATCTCCTGCTAAAGCTTACAATCCTTTATTTATATACGGGGGAGTTGGTCTAGGAAAGACTCACTTAATGCATGCTATAGGACACTATATTCTTCAAAATAACTCAAAATCTAAAGTTGTTTATGTATCATCTGAAAAATTTACTAATGAACTTATTAATGCAATTAAAGATGATAAAAATGAAGAATTTCGAAATAAATATAGAAATATAGATGTTCTTCTTATTGATGATATTCAATTTATAGCTGGTAAAGAGAGAACTCAAGAGGAATTTTTCCATACATTTAATGCTCTTCATGAAGCCAGTAAACAAATAATTCTATCATCAGATAGACCACCTAAAGAAATCCCAACTTTAGAAGACAGATTAAGAAGTAGATTCGAATGGGGGCTTATCGCTGATATTCAAGCACCTGATTTTGAAACTAGAATGGCAATATTAAAGAAGAAAGCAGATGTAGAAAATTTAAATGTTGCTAATGAAGTAATGGTCTATATAGCTACAAAAATTAAATCTAACATTAGAGAGTTAGAAGGCGCTCTTATTAGAATAGTTGCATATTCATCTCTTACTGGTAGAGATATTACAGTAGATCTTGCTACAGAGGCCTTAAAAGATATCATATCAAATAAACAAAGTAAAAATATAACCATTGAAACAATACAAGATGTTGTTTCATCATATTATAACTTAAGAGTAGAGGATTTAAAATCTCAAAGAAGAACTAGAAACATAGCCTATCCAAGACAAATAGCTATGTATTTAAGTAGAAAACTTACAGATTTATCTTTGCCTAAAATAGGAGAAGAATTTGGTGGAAGAGATCACACTACCGTTATTCATGCATATGAAAAAATATCAGGCGGTTTAAAAAATGATGAATCAACACAAAATACAATAAATGATTTAACAAAGAAGCTTACTCAAAAATAATTAACAATGTACATAACTAAAGTTAATATTCTGTTGATAAAATTTTAATTAACATTTTGCTTTTAATAATGTGGATAGTTTATAGTAAATACACTCAACTTATCCACAGTATTTTTTTGTTAACTTTTTTGTGTTTATAAGGTCTAGAGGTACTTATAAACAAATCCACAGCCCCTACTACTATTGTTACTATATTTTATTATTAATTTTATCTATATTTATAGCAATTTTGCTGTGAATAATTAGGGAGGTTTTATATTGAAATTCATATGTGAAAAAACAAAATTACAAGACGCTATATCAATAGCGCAAAAAGCTATAACTGGAAAATCTACTATGCCTATTTTAGAAGGTATTTATATAAACGCAGATTCAGAAGGATTAACATTAATTGGATCTGACATAGACATATCGATAGAAACAAAAATAAATGCTGAAGTACTACAAAAAGGAACAATGGTTGTAGATGCTAAATTATTTGGAGAAATTATAAGAAAACTACCAAATGATAAAATTGTAATAGAAAAACTACAAATTGGCGAAGATAATACTATACAAATAACTTGTAAAAAATCTGTCTTTAATTTACTTTATATGAACAGCGATGAATTTCCATCTTTACCAAACATAAACGAAACTAAAATATTTTCAATTCCTCAAAACTTATTAAAAAATATGATTAAAGGTACATCTTTTGCAATAGCTCAAGATGAAGCAAGACCTATACTTCAAGGAATTCTTTTTGAAGTAAACAATTCATATTTAAATTTAGTTGCATTAGATGGCTATAGATTAGCTATAAGAAAAGAAATCATA
>JAQSXU010000068.1 GCA_029256485.1 Clostridiaceae bacterium | reverse complement strand
ACATTGTACCGAGGAAAATATAGAATTTTCAACTATTTTTGTGAGAGCAGAATGTAATATGTTTTTTGCAAAGTATTGTATAGTAAACTTTTTCATAAAAATATGCTATTATATACTCATAATACTTTAGGGGGAATAGTTATGATAGGAATAAATGATAATAAGCTATACTCAAATATTCTTGTGTTTAAGTTCAATAATTTTGACTTAGATTATTCAAAAGAAATTTCTGAAGTTATGAAATTTTCAACTAACAAAGGTGAATTTAAGGAACTTGAAACCATAAATACTCTAGGTATGTGCACTTACAAGAAATTGTTCGTTGTTGGACTTGGTACTACTGAGGAATTTAGTAAAATAAAATTATTTAAGGCTTTAGGTACTGCTATAGGAACCATTAAAAATACAATTGATGATCTAGATATTCTTGATAATCTTCCAGAGGATTTTGGTTACATATTGGGTCAATCTATCCAAATTTCCCGTTATAAATATGGAGGAATAAAAAAGGAACAGGAGAAAATAAAATTACAGAATATCAACGTAATATCAAAATATAAAGAATCCATCAACAAAGGCGTTATTGTGGGAAACTGCATAAACTTTTCAAGACAACTGGTAAATATGCCTTCTAATGTTGTCACACCAAAATATCTGACTCAACAAGCCGAAAATATTTCTAATGATGAAAAGCTGGATATAGATATAATAGATAAATATAGACTTAAGCAAATGGGAATGAACTCAATTTTAGCAGTGTGCAGCGGAAGTTCACATAATCCTAGGCTCATAGTGCTTCAGTACTTTGGAGATCCAGACAATAAAGAGATTGTTTCTCTTATTGGAAAAGGAGTAACCTTTGACAGCGGTGGAATATCATTAAAGCCTTCTAAAGGTATGGAATCTATGGTAGGTGATATGGCTGGTGCCTCTTATGTACTTGGTACAATGAAGGCAGTAGGCAGGATTAGACCAAAGAAAAACATAATTGCATTGATTCCTGTGGTGGAAAATATGCCATCTGGAAATTCTTACAGACCCGGAGATGTAATTACAACCTATAGTGGTAAAACCGTAGAAGTCATATCTACGGATGCGGAGGGAAGACTTATTTTATGCGATGCTATAACATATGCTAAAGAATTAGGTGCAACTAAAATTATTGATATAGCTACATTAACGGGCTCCTGTGCAAATTTTCTTGGCGGCATTAATGTAGGACTTTTTAGTAATTCAGACAACCTCAGTTCTTCAATAATAAAAGCAGGAAATGGTGTTGGGGAAAACTTCTGGAGACTTCCTAATAATAGTGAATACTTTGAACAGCTAAAAACTGATAAAGCCGACTTAAAGAATACAGGTACTAATGCCGGAGCCGTTATTGCTGGCATGTTCCTTGAAAGTTTTTCTGATGGAGTTGAATTTACCCATCTTGATATAGCTGGGTGCTCATCATACTCAAAGCCTGTGGAAGGTTATGACATTGGTGCCAATGGCATTACCATTAGAACAATTATAGAATATTTACTAAAATAATAAACATTGTAAAAGTGCAGTTATTTAAACTGCGCTTTTTAAATTTGCTAAAAATTTACTATCTGTAATATCTTAATGTAAGTGAAATGATTCTTCTAACATAGTTTCTAGCAACTCTTTCTGGGACTCCATAGGAAGAAAGCGTTCTGAAAACCACAGGATTGTATCTTTCAATCCTTCTTAGGATTCTATCTGTTTGGTTTAAATAATAGTTAGGATTCTGCTGATTGGGATTTTGCTGATACAAGTTTGGATTCTCCTGCCTTGTATAAAAATCATAATCATATTCAGGCAGCGGCATAGTGTCGTAAAAATCCTCCTGATTTACCAATGCAGGTACTTCCTCAAACATTTCATCATTATTGTAAAAATTAAATTCCATAAATTTAATCCTCCAAATTTCTAACTCTACTTTTATGTTATGAAGGATGTTTTAATTTGCCACAAAAATGATAAGAAAAAACAGGCTAAAAAAGCCTGTTTTATAAACAAATTGGTGCAGAAGACGGGACTTGAACCCGTATGCCTCTCGGCGTGCGCCCCTTAAACGCATGCGTCTGCCGATTCCGCCACTCCTGCTAAACATTACAAATATATTATACTACGTAATAAATTAATGTCAATAAATTAATTCATCTGCTGTTAATCCAATTATTTACTTTCGCTGTCATAAAGATATTTATAAATGTTATAATTAACTTTAACTTTTTTAACATATTTATCTGTTTCTTTAAACGGTATATATTCAAGAGTTTTTCCATCCGAAGAGTGGTTTTGGCTGTTTAACCATTTTTGTACATTTCCCCTGCCACCATTGTAAGCTGCCAAAATTAAGTCAATGTCGCCATTAAACTCTTTTGTAAGATCAGACACATACCAGCTCCCCATATTTATATTAAATTTAGGTTCATATAACATATCATCATTATAGTTTTCTATTTTCATCTTTTCCGAAGCCCACAGCGCCGTTTCCGAAGTTATCTGCATTAATCCATGAGCATTTTTTGCAGAAGTGGCATTTTCGTTAAAATTACTTTCTGCTTTAATAATAGCCACTATCAAATATGGATCTACATTATATTTTTTTGAATATGTTAATATATCCTGTTTATATTTATAAGGATAAAAATGTTTTAATATATTTTTTGAATTCATTGCTACAATAATTACAAATATAATTAAAATTAATTTTTTTATTAATTTCATTCCTTATAATTGTACGCACCTTCCATACGTAACAACTGCACCCCCTATCATTACTGCAAATTAATTAAAATCTTTTCAAGCTGTTTAAAGGAATTATATAATTCTTTTGAATTATCAATAACATAATTTACGTACTTCTTCTTTTCATCTAAACACATTTGAGCATTTACCCTATGGATCACCTGTTCTCTAGTCAAGTTATCTCTTTCCATTACCCTCTTAATTTGAGTTTCTTTATCTACCCAAACCAAAATATTTACATCCATAAGTTTATACATTCCTTGCTCAATTAAAGTAGGTGCGTCAACTATGCATATTTTCGCTCCAGTTTTACTATATGATTCAATTTTACTAAATATCTCCTTCTTTATAAAAGGTATAATAATACTTTCTAACTCTATTCTTTTTTCTTTAAACTGAAAAATATAATTTCCTAGTTCCCTTCTTTTAATTTTCCCTTCAGCATCAAAAAATTCACTTCCAAATTTTTCACGAATTTTCTTGTTTATTTCAGGGTATTTGTGCTGTACTTCTCTAGTAATTAAGTCTGCATCTATTACTGGAATGTTCTTTTCAACTAAGATTTTTGATATTGTGCTTTTCCCGCTTCCTATACCACCAGTTAACCCAACTTTCAGCATCATAACACCACCAGCCTCTATTTTGCCCCATACCAGTTATCGCCTATATTTATATCCACTTCTAAGGGTACTCTAAGTTTTAACACATTCTCCATAGCATCTTTTACAATATTCTTAACAATATCTAGCTCATCCTTATAAACATTAACAATTAATTCATCGTGAACTTGCAAAATAAGTTTACTCTTTAATTTTTTATCATTTAATTGTTTATATACTTTTACCATAGCCATTTTTATAATATCAGCTGCGCTTCCCTGAATAGGTGTGTTCATAGCTAATCTCTCACCGAAGGATTTAACCATTTTATTTGATGCTTGTATTTCCGGTATAAATCTTCTTCTGTTCATAATGGTAGTAACAAAAAGACTATCTTGAGCCTGTTTAATAATATCTTCCATGTATTTCTTAACATTTGGATATCTTTCAAAATATGTGTCTATATATTGTTTAGCTTCCTTTCTAGATATTTTTAAATCCTTTGCTAAACTAAAATCGCCAATTCCATATACTATTCCAAAGTTCACAGCCTTTGCATTACTCCTCATGGTTGGTGTTACCTCATCAATTGGCACCTTAAAAACCTCAGAAGCTGTTTTTGTATGGATATCACTATGATTAATAAAAGCATCTATTAAATTTTCATCATTTGCAATATGCGCTAGTACTCTGAGTTCAATCTGAGAATAATCTGCTGATAGTATAACACAGTTTTCATTTTCAGGCACAAAAACTTTTCTAATCTCTCTTCCAAGCTCATATTTAATTGGTATATTCTGTAGATTAGGCTCAGTGCTTGATAGTCTTCCAGTTGTAGTTACTGTCTGATTAAAACTTGAATGTATTTTTCCATCATCATCAATAACAGTCATAAGCCCTTCAACATAAGTAGAATAAAGCTTAGATAACTGCCTATAATAAATAATTTTCTCAATTATAATATGTTTATCACTAAGTGCCTCTAATACCTCTGCATTTGTTGAATAGCCAGTCTTTGTCTTCTTTATTACCGGCAAATCCAGTTTTTCAAATAAAATCTTTCCTAGCTGCTTAGGTGAGTTAATGTTAAACTCTTCATCAGCTAATTCATAAATAGCCTTTTGAGTAAGAAGAATTTCTCCTTTAAACTTTTCACCTAGTTGTGCAAGTTTTTCTTTATCTGCTCTAAATCCATCGCCTTCCATTGATGCCAATACTTCTATAAGAGGCTGTTCAACTTCATACAATAAACTTTCCATATTAGATGCTTTAATATTTTCGTTTAAAGTGTTGTAAAGCTGTTCTAAATAGTAAACTTCCTGCACTTTTATATTTTCTTCTTCACCAGCAATATTTATCTTTAACAGTTCTTCCTCAAGTTCATTAAGATTATATTCCCCTTTGGAAGAATCCAAGAGATATGCAGCTATTTTAGCATCGAACTTAACCCCATTAAAATCTACTCCCATCTTATGAAATATGGTATATGGAACTTTAACATCAAATCCAACCTTTGAAATGGAATTGCTTTCAAACACAGATTTTAAAACAGATACTGCATTTTTTTTATCTTCATTGATGATTTGCTGCATATTAATAGAATAAAGTTCACTATTATATTTCAAATAAATTTTACTTATAAAACTTTTTGAATATACACTTTCATTTTCAATATTAAATATTGTGAAAATTGTACTGCTGCCTTCATTGCTGCAGGAAAGTACAATACGGCTGAATAACTCTTTTAATTCATTGAGGCTTTCCATGGTGATAAAATTTAATTCCTTTTCTTCATGTTTAACCTCTGCTTTATCACTTTGTGGGATTTTATCTAACAGTGATTTAAATTGAAGCTTATAGAACAGCTGTCTTATGCCCTCTGCATCGTAATTATCCTTGGATTTTATATCATTTAAATCCATTTCTACAGGAACATCTGTGATAATTGTGGCAAGTCTTTTACTGAAAATAGCCTGCTCGCTATATTCCATCAAATTGTCCTTTATTTTTTTGCCATTTATACTGTCTATATTTGATAATACATTTTCAATGCTTCCGTATTCTTTAATTAACTTAAATGCAGTTTTTTCTCCTATGCCTGGAACTCCTGGTATGTTATCGGAGGCATCCCCCATAAGACCCTTTACATCTATAAATTGCTTTGGTGTTACTCCAAAATCTTCTGTCATTCTGTTCTTATCGTAAATTTCCTTTTCTGATATACCTTTTTTTGTTATTACAACTTTTATATTATCTGATGCCAGCTGAAGTGCATCTCTATCTCCTGTTACAATGTAAACTTCAACATTATTCTTTTCCGCATATACAGACAGTGTTCCAATTAAATCATCTGCCTCAAAGCCATCAATTTCAAATATATTTATTGATAATTTATTTAATAAATCTTTTATTACCGGAAATTGTTCTGCAAGCTCATCGGGCATTTTCTTTCTGCCGGCTTTATAGTCCTTATATTCATTATGTCTGAAAGTAGGAGCCTTTCTATCAAAAGCTGCTACAATATAATCTGGTTTAATTTCTTCCTTCATCTTCAAAAGCATAGTTGTAAATCCAAAAACTGCGTTAGTATGTAGTCCTTCATTATTTGTTAATGGTGGTAATGCATAAAATGCCCTATTCATTAAACTATTTGAATCCAGCACAAGCATTCTCTCTTTTGCCATTTTCACACCTCCATATTTTTTATAGGTTGATTACTGCAATAGGTTCTATAATTTTTAGTAAGCTGATTAAAATCATCATTTGTAAATTTATTCAATATCTCCTTAAACAATTCATATGCACATACATTTTCAAGCACAACGCCTGCAGGTACCACAGCACAAGTATCTGATCTCTCATATCTGCTTATGAGATTTTGTTTTTTTATCAAATCTATAGAAGCAACACCCTTCTTTACACTTGGTATAGGCTTCATATAGGCTGTTATATCAATGTTTTCTCCATTTGATATTCCAGCTTCAATTCCCCCGCAGTTATTGCTGGTCCTAATGATGCTGTTATTTAAATATTTAATACCATCATTAAATCTGCTGCCTCTTTCAGATATATTTGTACCATTTCCAAATTCTACAGCTTTCATACCCTGGACTGATATTATTGCCTTTGATAAAATACCATCTAATTTTCTATCCCATTGGGTATAGCTTCCAATACCAAGCGGAACCCCCTTTATTGAAATAAAAATACTTCCACCTACTGTATCACCTTGCTCTATGCATTGATCTATTATACTTTTCCACTTATTTCTTATATCTGTATTAAAACATCTCAGATCATTTTGTTCTATTATATCATAATCTTCGTCGTTAAATAAATCCATTTCAACATCTGATATTCCGCCAATACTTTTCACTTTGCTTCTGATAGTAACACCAAGACTTTCAAGCGCCTGCTTACATATGGAACCCACTGCAACTCTTATGGCAGTTTCCCTGGCTGATGTTCTTTCTATAGTGTCCCTGATATCTAATGTATTATATTTATAGTATCCAACTAAATCTCCATGACCAGGTCTGGGCACAGTAATTCTCTCATGCACATCAGGCTTTTTAGAAAGCTTTTCAATCCAATTTTTATAATCCTTATTATATATAATTAGAGTTAGAGGATTTCCAGTAGTATAATTTCCCCTTACCCCTGACCATATTTCTACTGAGTCCTTTTCGATTTTCATCCTATTTCCTCTGCCGTAGCCACTCTGTCTCCTTAAAAGTTCATTATTTACACTGTTTATATCAATTCTAAAATTCGATGGAAAGCCTTCAAGAATAGCAGTTAAAGCTTTCCCATGGGATTCTCCAGCATCTAAAAATCTTAACATATATTAAATTCCCTTCTATCAGTTACTATATTATTTAAAATATACTTACTAAATGAAATTATACAAATATTATTATATATTAAAACAATATATTAATGGTAATCATAATAAAAAAATTTCCTGCAAAAGCAGAAAATTTTAAAAAATATTCAAATCTAATTCTTTTGAAATCTGTTCCATAACCTTTACTCCTGCAATACTATTACCCTTGGCATCAAGTGAAGGTCCAATAACTCCTATGCCCATTTTACCAGGTACTGCCCCCATTATGCCTCCTCCTACTCCGCTTTTTAACGGAATACCAATGGTTACTGCTGCATCCCCTGAGGCATCATACATTCCGCAGGTTACCATAATAGTTTTTACTATTCTTGCTACATATCTAGGTATAGCTCTTTCCCCTGTCCATGGCAATATTCCATCATTAGCAAGTACAGCCCCAATTCTTGCAATATCTCTGCAGGTAACTTCGATTGAACATTGTTTAAAGTATACATCCAATACCTCTTCTACATCATTTTCAATTACACCAGTGCTTTTCATAAAATATGCTAATGCCCTATTCCTATGTCCAGTTCTTTTTTCCGATTCATATATGGCCTGGTTAACATTCAATTCATCATTTCCGCTGATTTTTCTAGCGAATTTTAATATTCTTTGAAATGTTTCTTCTGAGGTATCACCAGATATTAAGGATACTGTAGCTATAGCTCCAGAATTAATCATGGGATTAAGCGGCTTTTGGGGATTTTTCACTTCCAGGTTAACTATAGAATTAAATGCATCTGCAGTTGGTTCCATACCCACCTTTTTAAAAATATTTTCCTTTCCATTATCCAATATAGCAAGAATTAAAGTGATGACCTTTGATATACTTTGTATTGTAAATTTTGTTTCAAAGTCTCCTGCCATATATTCCTCCCCATCCAGCTTAGTTACACAAATTCCTAATGCATTTTTATCAGCCTTACTTAATTCTGGAATATATGAAGCTACATTGCCTTGCTCAGTATATTTCTTATTATGATTTATAATACTCTCTAATAATCTCTTCATTTTACCACCATCCCATAAATAGTTTTATGTTAACGTTTTAATTATATACAATTAATGAAATATTGTAACCATTTTTTTGCTTTTTCCTGCAAATATTTTTAAAAATAATTTTTTTCATGCAAAAACTGCCTTTTAACAATTTAATTATGTTATAAGGCAGTCTATTATAATTACTCTTTAATTAATACAGCTCTAACTGGGGCTGCTTCCGCTCCCTTTATTTTAAGAGGAGCTGCATAAATAAAATATTCTCCCTGCTGAACTTCCTTCAGCCTTAAACCTTCTAGAATTACTATGCCTGCTTTTAAAAGTATTTTATGAGTTTCATGACCACTTTGGCTTCTTTCAATACCTAAAGCATCTGTTCCAACACCTTTTACTTGCTTTTCCTTTAAGTATTCTGCTGCTCCTTTTTCCAAAAACACAAAATTAAAGTCAAAATCTTCAACATATGAATTTTTAGTTTTAAATAAAACAAAATCATCCTTATTGACATTTTCCTGTGTTAAATCTTCTCTTGTAATTTTATCTTCAACATTTGTTAAGTCAAGTACTATACATTTCCCCAAGGTACTGCTTAATGGAGTATTATCAATAGTTTCGCCATTTTTTATCATATGCAGCGGAGCATCCATATGTGTACCTGTGTGCATGCCCATTTCAATACTTGACTCGTAAGCAGCATTGTTAGTAAAATCCTGAAGCACTTTAAGCTTTGGTTTTTTTTCATCTTTATTCTTATATACTGTCATATTATCATTTATTGTCATAGAAATATCATATATTTTCATATTTATCTCCTTACCTAGGGTTCTAGTTTTATCCACTTCTTCCCATCTTTTAATAATAACTCATCAGCTTCCTTAGGTCCATCTGATCCACTTTCATATTTTATTATTTTAGCATTTTCATTCTTCCAAATTTCGACTATATTATCAACGAATTTCCATGAGTACTCTACTTCATCCCACCTTGTAAACATTGTTGAATCTCCATTAACTACATCCAATAATAATTTTTCATATGCCTCAGGAGAGTTTCCTTCAAATAGACAGCTTTGACAATAATCCATTTGAACTGGAACTATATTATTTTGAGTACCAGGTTCTTTTGCATTTATTTGAAAATAAATACCTTCAGTTGGCTGTACTTTAATTACTAATGTATTAGTTGGTAAGTTAGATTTTTCCTTTGAATATAGAATTCCTGGATAATTTTTAAATTGCACAACTATTTGGGTAGATTTTTCTTTTAACCTTTTGCCGCTTTTTATATAAATAGGTACCCCAGCCCACCTAAAGTTATCAATGTAAAGCTTTAGAGCTGCAAATGTCTCTATATTTGAGTCTGGTGACACTTTATCTTCTTCGTTGTAAGCAGCAACTTCATTTCCATTAATTATCCCACGTGCATACTGTGCTCTTACAATATTTCTTTTTGCATAGTCAAAATCTATACTTTTAATTGACTGAAGTACTTTTACCTTCTCATCTCTAATAGCTTCTGTTTCTAGAGCTACCGGCGGCTCCATGGTAGTCAGCGTTAGAAGTTGAAGCATATGGTTTTGAATCATATCCTTTAATGCTCCTGAATTTTCATAATAACCTCCTCTGTTTTCAACACCGACTGTTTCATTGGAGATTATTTGAATGTTATCTATATATTTATTATTCCATAATGGTTCAAATATAAAATTTGAAAATCTCAAAACCATTATGTTTTGAATCATTTCCTTTCCAAGATAATGATCTATTCTATAAATATTCTTTTCTGTAAAAGCATCTGTAATTTTATTATTTAGGTATTCAGCAGATTTTAAGTCCTTGCCAAATGGCTTCTCTATAACAATTCTCTTGTAGCCAGTTGTATTATCGTCCATATGATTAATATGCAAGTTATCTACTATAAGTGAAAAATACCCTGGTGAAACAGCTAAATAATATATTCTATTTCCCTTAGTATTATATTTACTTTCTAAAGTTTTAAGAAATTTATCCAGATTCTTATATCCTTCATTATCGGAAAAATTAAATTTTACATAAAATATTCTGGATTTTAATTTTTCCCAAATGCTATCTTCAACAGTAATTTTAGAAAACTCATTTATATTTTTTTTAATGTCCTCTCTATATTCATCATTGGTAAAATCCCTTCTGCCAACTGAAACAACAGCAAAATCATCTGGTAAATTTTCTTTTTTATAAAGACTGTATATGGCAGGCATAATTTTTCTATGGGTCAAATCTCCCGTTCCTCCGAAAATCACCATTATATTGGATAATTGTATTTTATCGTCCACATGTGGTCACTCCTTATGATTATCTATCTTTTTTAAATGTTTATATTATTTATTTTTTATTGTTGCATGTCCTCCAAACCCATTTCTTAGAGCTGATACAACCTTGCCAGTGAAAGTATCTTCCTGTTCTGAGCGGTATCTCATAAGAAGTGATTCGATTATAACTGGCGCTGGAACCCTAAGTCTTAATGCCTCTTCTGCAGTCCACAAACCTTCGCCTGATGAATTTACCACACCTTTAATTGAATCTAATTTTTCGTCCTCGCTAAAGGCATTCTCTGCAAGTTCCATCAGCCATCCTCTTATTACTGATCCATTATTCCAAACCTTTGCCACTTTTTCATAATTCAGATTAAATTCACTTTTTTGTAATACTTCGAAGCCTTCTCCTATGGCTTCCATCATTCCATATTCAATACCATTATGAACCATCTTTGTATAATGTCCAGAACCGTTTCTTCCAGTATGCAAATATCCATTTATAACGCTTATATCTTTAACAAGGGGCTCGATATAATTAAAAACCTCATCTTCTGCTCCAATCATAGTGCAGGCACCATGTCTGGCTCCTTCTATTCCGCCGCTTGTTCCAACATCCACGAAATCAATTTCTTTATTCTTTAAAACTTCATATCTTCTAAGGGTATCCTTATAATTGGAATTCCCCCCATCTATTAGAATGTCATGCTTGTTAATCAGCGGTACTAGTTCATCAATTATTTCATCAACTGCTTCACCTGCAGGAACCATAATCCAAATTACCCTTCTTCCGCTTAACTTTTTTACCAATTCTTGAATACTATATGCACCAATAATATTTTCCTTTTCAATTTCTTTAACCTTACCTTCACTTCTATTATAAGCAATAACCTTATAGCCGTGATCTCTCATATTTAAAGCCAGGTTATATCCCATTTTTCCCAATCCTATTAATCCAATTTCCATTTTATTAGCCTCCCTAAATTAACTAAATTGTATTATCCATTAATTTTATTTACAACAAATTATTCAAACGAAATCAAATAATAATTATTATCTAATATTTATTGTTATAAATATATAATAGTCTCAATAGTTATTTAAATCAATAGTTATTTAAATTATTAATATTTAATAAAATGTTATATGTATAATTTTATTGATAATTTTGAAATATAATATTATAATAAATATATACCCACTATGGGTATATATTGTTATGGAGGTATATAACTTGGATAATATTTCTTTAATTTTAGCTTTTTCTGCTGGGCTGCTATCCTTTTTATCGCCCTGTGTCCTTCCTCTTATTCCAGCTTATATCAGTTATATCACTGGCAGTACAATAGAGGACACATATAAGTCTAAAAACAAATTCAATGTTCTTTATAAATCTTTAGCCTTCGTTATTGGTTTCTCAATAATATTCATATTATTAGGTGCTACAGCTACCTTTTTAGGTAAACTTGTAACAGAGCATATGAGTGTACTTAGAAAAATAGGCGGGATTATTATAATACTGTTTGGATTACATACCGCTGGGATTTTTAAAATTAAATTTTTATACTATGAAAAAAAATTAATTCATCCTAATAACTTTAATAATGTAAATTCACTTTTTATGGGCATGGCCTTTGCTACTGGATGGACACCGTGTATTGGTCCAATACTTTCATCCATATTAATTTATGCTTCCAATATGAATACAGTGTCTAAGGGGATTCTTCTGCTCATTATGTATTCATTAGGGCTTGCCATACCTTTTGTTTTAACAGCTCTAGCTATTGAAAAGCTTTCTTTATACTTTAAAAACATCACTAAGTATTTACCTTTAATTTCAATTATCAGCGGTATTTTAATGATTATTATGGGAATACTTATTTTCACAAATAAACTTAACCTTTTAAGCAATTACTTTAACTTTATAAATTTTTAGAATGGAGATCAAAGATATGAAAAAATATATTATTTTAGCTATTATAACTGCTATTATATTTGGTGCAGTTTTTGAAGTTAATAATTATAATAATTCAAAGGGAAAATCACAGATTGAAAGCAGCGAAAACAGCAATGCAGATTCAATAAAAAATAATAATTCCTTCAGCACTGAAGTTAATAAAGAAGTATTAAAAGTACAAGCTAGTGATTTTAAGCTTCAGGATTTAAGCGGCAAAAATGTTTCGTTAAGTGATTTTAAAGGAAAGAAAGTGTATCTGAATTTCTGGGCAACCTGGTGTCCTCCATGTAAAGGTGAAATGCCTGATATTGAAAAATTATATAACGAAACTAAAAACAGTGACCTAGTTATACTTGCAATAGATATTGGTGAAGACAGGGATACTGTACAATCCTTTTTAAAGTCAAACAATTATAATTTTAATGTATTATTAGATATGGACCAAAGTACTGCAAGTAAATATAATATTAATGGAATTCCTACTTCTTATTTTATAAATAAAGATGGTACTATTTCTGCTAAAAGAGTGGGTGCAATGTCATTATCAGAAATGAAATCATATATAGACTCCATAAAATAAAAAAAGCTATAGTAAATATAAATGCTTTACATTTACTATAGCTTAATATTTTTAAATAGTTTTCTCATCCTGAGTTAAAACTTCATTCATGCTTCCAGTTCTATATCCAAGCAAATCCATAGTAACATATTTAAATCCAATTTTCTTAAATTCTAAAGCTACTTTGTCCATGACGGTTAAATCGAAAAATTTATTTCTCTCATCTGAGTTAACCTCAATTCTTGCTATTTCACCATGATGTCTTACCCTTACCTGTCTAAATCCCATATCCAATAAAAACTGTTCAGCTTTCTCCACCATTTTCAGCTTTGGTTCTGTTATTTCATTTCCATAAGGAAATCTAGATGAGAGGCAAGCAAATGAAGGTTTATTCCATGTTGGTATATTCATCTTTTTAGACAATTCTCTAATATCATTTTTTGTTAAACCTGCATCCTTAAGTGGACTAATAACCTCTAATTCTTTTGCAGCCTTCATTCCTGGTCTAAAATCACCTACATCATCACTATTAGAACCATCCAGCACTGCATTAATATTTTTTTTATCTGCCACATCTCTAATCTTAGTAAAAAGTTCCCTTTTACAAAAATAGCACCTGTTTACAGGATTTTTTGCAAATCCATCTATCTCCAGTTCCTCAGATATAATAATAATATGTTCTGCTCCTATGCTGCTGGCATAATCTTTAGCTTCTTTAAATTCCCTTTCAGGATAGGTTGATGACTTAGCAGTAACTGCAATTGCTTTTTCTCCCAAAGTGTCTTTTGCAACCTTTAATAAAAAGGTGCTGTCCACTCCGCCTGAATATGCAACTGCAGCACTACCCATATTTAATAGAGACTTCTTTAAGTTTTCTAGTTTAGATTCTAAATTCATTTATTTATCCCCCTTGTTATTCACAAATATCCACCCATTGGGCTTCTGTTAAATTTTTTATTTCTTCTGGAGTAATTTTTAATGCAAAATTCTTTGAACCGGCAGCAGGGTACACATAATCAAAATCTTTCAAAGAAATATCTATATATATATCAAGTGGATTTTTTAAACCAAAGGGACATAACCCTCCTACTGGATGTCCAGTTATGTCTAACACATCATCATGTTTCAACATGGATGCCTTAGCCTTAAAATAGTTTTTATACTTTTTATTACTAATTCTAGAATCTCCACGCATTACAACCAATACGTTATTATCTTTTACTTTAAAAGCTAAAGTTTTTGCCACATACCTAGGGTCAATGTCTAAAGTCTTTGCAGCCTCCTCCACTGTGGCTCCACTTTCATCCAATTTAAAAACTGGATTTTTAATTCCTTTACCTTGGAAAAAACTGATTACACTATTTACGCTCATTTATGTTCTCCTTTGTAAATCATTGTGAATAATGGTCCACTTTTTATATGATTGCATATAACTATTTTTATCTAAGCTCGTCTAAATCAGGCTTTTCGTCAAAAATAAGCTTATCACTGCCCTCAATAGTTATAAATGGTATACCTATTCTTCCTTCTTTCTTAATATTATCAAATTCAACTCTATTATCTCTATATGATAAAAAAGTTTTCAAATTCTTAAGGCTTTCCGTAATTTCAAGGAAATCATAGCTTATATTGTTTTGGGAAAGATATTCTTTAATAGCTAAGCAATCCGGGCATAAATTGCTTCCAATCACAGTTATCTTTTTCATAAATATTCTCCTTCATTTTTGTGTTTATACTATTATATATTTAGCTGTTAATATATTCAAGATTAATTTATAAATTAAGTTTGTAAGCTCTACACTCATATGGTCTAAGCTTAAAGCCGCTTAGATCATCATTCCCCTTATTTTCATAATTACATAAAAGCAACTCTTTACTAGAATATTTTATGTCCTTAGGCAGCCTAAAAAACGGAGTTCTATAAGTGAAATTACAGATTATAAGCATGGATTCATTTTTTAAGGTTCTCACATATGAAAATATCTGTTTATCTTTTTCTAAAATAAGTTTATAGTCCCCATATACAGCAACTTCATTTTCCTTACGAAGTTTCAATAATTTTTTATAATAATTTAATACTGAATTTGGATTTTTTCTTTCTGTTTCCACATTAATATTAATATAATTTGAATTCACTTTAATCCAGGGTTCAGTTTCACTAAATCCTGCATTTATATTTTTATTCCACTGCATAGGGGTTCTTGAGTTATCTCTGCTTAAATGTTTCATAACATTAATTAACTGTTCATGAGTCATCCCCTTATGAATAAATTCATTATAACAATTTAATGTGTGAATATCTTTATAATCAGAAACCTGTTGAAAATTTGCATTAGTCATTCCTATTTCCTCACCTTGATAAATATAAGGGGTTCCCTGCATTAAATACATGCATGTGGCTAACATCTTGGCAGATTCAATTCTGTACTCTCTGTCGTTTCCAAAATTTGAGACAGCCCTTGGCTTATCATGATTATTCCAATATAAACTATTCCATCCATTTCCCTGTAAATCCATTTGCCACCTTGTTAATATATTTTTTAATTTAACTACATCTACTGGCTTATCCTCCCACTTATCGTATGGGACATCTCTTAATGCAATATGTTCAAATTGAAATATCATATTCATTTCTTCTCTGTTGTCTGCTATATAATTCAATGCTTCCTTTGTATCCACATTTGAAGTTTCTCCAACAGTAACAACATCATATTTAGAAATAACATTTTTATTCATTTCATGAAGAAAATTGTGAACCTTAGGCTGATTCATAAAATATTTAGTTCCGTCTGCATATTTGTAACCTTCTAATATAGTTCCATCAGGCAGATCATCATGTTTTCCAATAATATTTATGGCATCCATTCTAAACCCATCAATACCTTTATCCAGCCAAAATTTTATTACATTATACACGTCTTTCCTTACCTTAGGATTATCCCAATTTAAATCAGGCTGCTTTTTGCTGAAAATATGAAGATAGTATTCATCTCTATTTTCTTCATATTCCCAGGCTGATCCACCAAAGAAAGATCCCCAGTTATTTGGTTTTTCATTTTCTCTTCCATTTTTCCAAATATAATAATCACTATATGGATTATCCTTTGATTTTCTGCTTTCCTTAAACCATTTATGTTCATCGGATGTATGATTTACGACTAAGTCCATCATTACCCTTATTCCTCTCTTATGACATTGTAAAAGCAAATTATCAAAATCCTCCATTGACCCAAATTCATCCATAATATCTTCGTAATCACTTATATCATATCCATTATCATCATTGGGGGATTTATAAATTGGATTCAGCCAAATCATATCGGCCCCCAATTCTTTTACATAATCAAGTTTTTCAATTATTCCATTTAAATCTCCAATGCCATCTCCATTGGAATCCTTAAAACTCCTTGGATATATTTGATACACTACACTTTCCTTCCACCATGCTTTATTCATATTATCAACTCCTCCTATAAATTAATTTACAGCTGTTTCAGCTATATTAGTAACCCATTTCTTAGAATACACAATTCTTAAGCCAATGAGCAATTTTACAAGCTCTTCAGTAGATATTAATAAATATACCCATTCTATTGAAAGTTTAAATACAAAAGCACTTATTAATCCCAATGGCACTCCAATACCCCAGGTACCTATTAAATCCAGCATAAAAGCAAATTTAGTTTTTCCTCCTGCAGTTAAAATCCCAGAACCGCAAATCATATTGCAGACCTTAACTGCAAATAACATTCCAAAAATTATTAACAATCTAACTGAGTATACTTGAACATCATAAGAAACATTATAAATAGATACATATACTTTAGATAAAATAACTATTAATATACTAACAAAAATCGAACCAATAACACCTACTAAAATAAAACCCTTTGAGTAATCCACGGCCTCATTAAATTTATTAGATCCTAACCTATTTCCAATCATTATTCCAGCAGCACTGCTTACTCCTGTAAATAATCCAATAGAAAGACCCTGTACAGGAAATGTAATGGTCATAGCCGCAATTTGAGTCGTTCCCATCTGACCATATATAGCAGAGTAAACTGTCTGTCCAAAAGACCACAAAAATTCATTACATATTACAGGCAGTGTTACAATGGAAAACTTTTTAATAAAACTAAAAGACATATTAAGCATTTCTTTAATATTTACAGAACAAGGTAATTGTTTAAAATATACCACTGAAATTAGAATTATACATTCTATATATCTAGAAACAGTAGTTGCTATTGCTGTTCCATTAACACCTAACTGAGGCATGCCCATATTGCCAAATATCAATAAATAATTAAGAGTGGTATTTAGTACTACAGAAATCAATCCAGTATACATAGGCAGCATTACATTCCCTGTGCTTCTTAATACCGCTGCAAAAATTGACACTATCATTAATGGAATATACCCATAGGCTATGATCTTCATATACTCTGCTCCTGATTTTATAACTGCAGTATCCTTAGTAAACAAAGAAAGCATATTTGTTGATAGTAATATTGAAATTACACTAAATATTGCTATTATTGGTAAGGCGAAACTAAATGATGCCCCCAATGTTTGACCAATGTTCCCTTTATCTTTTTTACCCCAAAATTGTGACGTAAAAATGGCAGCTCCAGAAGTAACACCAGCCATGGTAACAATAAATATTTGGGGTATTCTAGCACCTAACCCTACTGATGCTATGGCATCGGCTCCAAGCTGACCAATCATAAATTGGTCTATCATACTTAAGGAGGATTGTATAAGGCTTTGAATAGCTACTGGTATTGCAATAGCCAGCATAGACCTTAAATAGTTTCTATTTATTATAGAAATGTCATTCATTTTAAACTCCTTTATTAACGTTTTTCCA
>JAQSXU010000067.1 GCA_029256485.1 Clostridiaceae bacterium | reverse complement strand
GAAATTTTATATTTCTTAAACTCATTGTAATAACTCACCAATAAAATCTCGATGTTAACTTACTATATTATAAGTACCAGTTGAAATATATTTGTGTTTCATTATTTACTACTAATTTAAGTTCTAAATAAGAATAACACAGTTTACTATATAAAGCAATCTTTTTTAATATGTGAGGGACTAAAACTTTTGATCTATTATGGACTATGGGCTTTAATGAATTAATTTCCGGCATTATTTCTCCTCATTTCACTAAATGAATGCCAGACCAGGATATGATTCTAAAAAAGCTGCAATTCATTTGGATTACAGCTTTTCAGCAAAAAACTTACTGATTTATAGATATTTAGTTAATTCATTAATGCTGTGGATAATCATGTCTGCATGGTCTAACTCACCTTCACGTGCAAAACCATATCTGCATCCAATAGTATAGATATTGTTTTTCCTTCCTGCCTCAATATCTTGTGTTCTGTCACCCACAATTATCATTTTTTCAGGGTAATTATGCTTTATTGACTTTAAAATATCTGCCTTTGAAATGAATTTGTAATCATCGGAACAAATCAGATTTTCAAAGTATTTATCCAGATTAAACAGCCTGCTGTGACATTCCTTATAATAGACTTTACAGTTACTTATAAACACAAGATGATATCCCTTACCCTTGGGGTAATCCAATGTTTCCAATGCGCCTTCATAGAGAACAGGCTTGCCTTGATTGATTTGCGCTGCCATCTCTTTACTGATAATGCTGCTGCATTTTCGTCTTAATTCTTGGCTAAGTTCCGGCATGAAGGACTTCCACATTTCCTGGGGATTAAAGCCCAGCCAATAGCTTATTTCTTTATCTGACCATTGTCTTGTCTCAGCAAGCCCCTGTGTTACAATGAAATCATAGGCTTTTCTGAAGGCAGGACCATAAATATTTATGCTGTTGTGAAGGGTACCATCGTAATCAAAAAATATTGTTTTTACGTCTTTAAATGCAATCAAGATTTAGTATTCCTTGATATTAAAGCTGCCTAAGCAGATTTGCCATCTCAATTGCAGTAACTGCTGCATCATACCCTTTATTTCCAGCCTTTGTTCCGGCTCTTTCAATAGCCTGTTCTATTGTGTCAGTAGTTAATACTCCAAATATTACTGGAATTTCTGTTTCTAAGGACACACTTGCAATACCCTTGGAAACCTCATTTGAAACATAATCAAAGTGAGGTGTAGCTCCTCTTATTACAGCACCAAGACAGATAACCGCATCATATTTTTGGGATTTAGCCATTTTCTTCGCAGTAAGAGGGATTTCAAAAGCTCCAGGAACCCAGGCTATTTCAATATCATTTTCCTCTACCCCATGGCGCTTTAATCCATCTAATGCTCCTGTGAGAAGCTTACCTCCAATGAACTCATTAAATCTTCCTACAATAATTCCAAATTTTAATCCTTCAGCAACTAATTTTCCTTCATACATTTTCATCTTACTTTTCTCCTCCATTTTTATCATTAAAATTTAGTATATGTCCAAGCTTTTGCTTCTTGGTTCTTAAATAAAATTCATTTCTTTCATTATGGTTCATTTGAATTGGCACTCTCTCAACAATCTCTATGCCATATCCAGAAAGACCTGACATTTTTTTAGGGTTGTTTGTCATAAGTCTCAGCTTTTTTGCTCCCAGATCAGCTAGAATTTGAGCACCAATTCCGTAATCTCTCATATCTGCAGGAAAGCCCAAAGCCAGATTAGCCTCCACTGTATCCATGCCTTTATCCTGAAGGTCATAAGCCTTTATTTTATTTATAAGTCCTATGCCTCTTCCCTCTTGTCTCATATAAAGTAGTATTCCTCTTCCTTCTTTCTCTATGAGTTTCATGGCCGCAGCAAGCTGTTCCCCGCAGTCGCATCTCATGGAGCCAAAGGCATCCCCTGTAAGGCATTCAGAGTGAACTCTTACAAGTACAGGTTCTCCATTTGAAACATCCCCTTTTACTAAGGCAACATGATGTTCCCCATTTAAAGTGTTTTCATAACCAATCATCCTAAATTCACCATATTTCGTAGGCAATTTTGCTTCTGCGGCTCTTTTTACATAAGCTTCATTTTTCCTGCGATAGGTAATTAAATCTGCAATAGTTATTATTTTAAGTCCATGTTCCTTTACATATTCCATAAGCTGCGGAGTTCTGGCCATTGTTCCATCGTCATTCATTATTTCGCATATTACTCCTGCAGGATAAAAACCTGCCAGTTTAGCTAAGTCCACTGATGCTTCTGTGTGACCTGTTCTCTTGAGAACTCCGCCTTCCTTTGCTTCCAAGGGAAATACATGACCAGGTCTGCTAAAATCTTCTGCTGTTGAGTTTAAATCTAAAACCTTTTGTATTGTAGCAGCTCTTTCATATGCAGAAATTCCTGTTTTTGCATCTGCTGCGTCTATAGACACTGTAAAGGCAGTACAATGGGCATCTGTATTCTCCTCTACCATAGGATTGATGTCTAACTGTCTTAACCTTTCGCCCATAATAGGCATGCAGATAAGCCCTCTGGCATACTTAGCCATAAAGTTAATAGCATCCGGAGTAACCTTCTCTGCAGCCATTAACAAATCTCCTTCATTTTCCCTGTCCTCATCGTCTATTACCACTATCATTTTACCTTCTTTGATATCCTCAATTGCCTCTTCAATTGTATTAAACTTATACATTTTTCATCCTCCTATTAATTTATGCAAAACCATTTTCACTAAGAAAATTAAAGTCTATTCCTTTGTTAACCGGGGTCTGCTCCTTGGCTCCTAGGAACTTTTCAACATATTTTCCTATGATATCGCATTCAAGGTTTACTTCATTACCCATTTTCTTTTTAAGAAGTGTGGTCATATCTTTAGTATGCGGAATAATTGAAACTTTAAATACACTTTCATCTACATTAGCTACTGTAAGACTTACTCCATCTATTGCAATGGAACCCTTTTGAACTATATATTTTAAAATTTCAGATGAAGCTGCAATGGTAATCCATACTGCATTATCCTCCTGCTCATACTTTTCAATAATTCCAGTACCATCAATGTGGCCGCCTACAATATGGCCTCCTAATCTATCACCTACAAGCATAGCTCTTTCAAGATTCACTTCATCACCTGGTGAAAGACTTTTTAAATTACTTCTCCTCATAGTTTCTGCCATTACATCCACAGTAAACCTGCCTCTGTCATATGATGTCACTGTTAAACATACCCCATTAGTACATATGCTGTCTCCAATTTTTACCCCTTCTAAAACCTCATGGGCTTTAACTGATATCCTTGCTGACTTTGCGGACTTAATGACAGCTTCAACAATCCCTATTTCCTCAATGAGTCCAGTGAACATTGATCTAGTCCTCCTTTTTAATATTGATAAACAAGTTGTTTATCTATATATCCTTCTATCATTATGTCTTCACCAAAACGATGAATGTCTATTTCATTAAGCAAAAATGCATCTTTCATGTAAGCCTTTCCTTCACCGCCAACGGGAGTTTTTGATGAGCTTCCTCCCACAATTTTAGGAGCTATAAAGGCATTTACCTTGTCAACGATATCTTCCTGAAGAGCAGCATAGTTTAATTCACTTCCACCCTCTAAAAGTACACTGTCTATGTTTCTCTCTCCCAGAGCTTTCATAAGAAAGCTCAAATCCACTTTGCCACTTTTTAATGGCGCAATGATAACTTCAGCACCCTTTTCTTCCAGAGCCTTTAACTTTTCACTATGTGCTTTTTCAGAAGCAGCTATAATTGTCCTTGCTTTTGATGTAACATTTAAAACTTTAGCTTCAAGTGGTATTCTTGCTCTGGTATCCACAATTATTCTCACAGGATCCCTTCCTTCTCCATTGTCAAACCTTGTTGTCAGCATAGGATCATCTGCAAGTACTGTGCCTATTCCCACCATAATACCAGACATTCTATGCCTTAATTGATGAACGTATTTTCTTGAAAGTTCTCCTGTAACCCACCTTGAGTCTCCTGTGTAAGCAGCAATTTTTCCATCCAGGGTCATGGCGGTTTTCATTGTGCAGAAGGGAAGTTTTGTGGTTATGTATTTAAGAAATATTTCATTAAGCTTTCGTCCCTTCTCTTCAAGAACACCTGTAATCACCTCAATACCATTATCCTGAAGAATTTTTATTCCCCTGCCGGATACCTGGGGGTTAGGGTCTACCAAACCTATTATTACCTTCTTTATCCCTTTTTCTACTATGGCATTTGCGCATGGAGGTGTTTTTCCATAATGAGAACAGGGCTCCAGAGTAACATACATAGTTGCTCCCTTAACATCCTCGGTTGCATTTTTAAATGCATTTACTTCAGCATGACTGCTGCCAAACACCTGATGATATCCTTCTCCGATAATTTTCTCATTTTTTACTATAACCGCGCCTACCAGTGGGTTTGGATTAGTATAACCTGCCCCTTTTTCAGCCAGTTCTAGTGCTCTTTTCATATATCTCACATCCAACACAATCACTCCAGTTTCATTAATAAAAAATTAAAGCCCTGAGATTTTATTCTCAGGGCTTTATAATTCAAACCATTTAAATCTATTATGCCACTATAGCTAAAAAGCTATGCATAATAGACTAATATTATCCACACATTCTTCTTCCATCCAGACTTTACTGTCGGCCTCGGAGTTTCACCGAATCAACCTTACGGCTCGCGGGCTATACCGCCGGTAGGGAATTTCACCCTGCCCTGAAGAACTATTTAATTTTCAATTCATGATAACTATTTCACATTGACAATATAGCACATAAAAAAATTTTTGTAAAGTGTATAATACTAATCAAGTAAGGGAAGCTTTAACTGCTCATGATGATTTTTTTCCTCGAATTTATGGAGATAATTGAAGCATTCTCCAATGTCACACATTATACCGTGAGTTTTGCAGGTGCTTTTGAATATACTCATGAGCTTTTGATTATTAGGACTTATTATCTCATAAGCATACTTATATCTATCCATATATCGAGCCTTCATTCCAGGAAAATGTTCATCCAGCTTTTTATAGAAATACTCCCTGTTCCCTTCTCTTAAGGTCAGTCCCATGCCGAAGCAAATTATGCCCTTCACTTTCGCCTCTATACAATAATCAAGGATTCCACGGATATTTTCTTCTGTATCATTAATAAAAGGCAGAATAGGACTCAGCCAGACTACAGTGGGGATTCCGTTATCACGCATTACCTTCAGCACTTCAAGCCGCTGTTTTGTAGTACTCACATTAGGTTCTATAATTTTACACAAGGCTTCATCATAAGTGGTTAGAGTCATCTGTACTACACATTTTGTGTTTTCATTAATTTTCTTAAGCAGATCCAAATCCCTTAAAATTCTTGCAGACTTGGTCAGTATGGCTAATCCAAAGCCATAGGAATAAATAAGCTCTATGCACCTACGAGTGTTCATAAGTTTCTCTTCTAGAGGAATATATGGATCACACATAGCCCCGGTTCCTATGATGCATTTCTTTCTTTTCCTGCGCAATGCACCCTCTAAAACACTTGGTGCATTGGATTTTACCTCTATATCTTCAAAATCATGATGCATCTGATAGCATGTGCTTCTTGAATCACAGTAAATGCACCCGTGAGTACAGCCGCGATAAATATTCATTCCATTTTGAGCAGATAATATACCCTTTACCTGAGTTTCATGCATAATATTTCCCTCTTTGCTAAAATACTATTTACAAAATAATTTTAAACTATTTTCTTAATTCTCTCAATTCAGAAAGTGTCTCCGTATACTCTATATCCAGTTTCTCTAAATCATCCTTTTTGCCTGGCATAGATAACCTTCCAATAAGCTCAGAAATTCTATTTTCAAGTACAAAAATCCTCTTTTTCTTTTCCTGTTTATAAACATCAGCCTTAATGCTTTTTCTTTCAATAAATTCCTCATAGTTTCCATGAAAGGAAACAAGGCTCTTATTCTCTATAGATATTATATTGTCTGCTATGGTGCTAACAAATCTTCTGTCATGAGAAACGAACAATATAGTTCTGGAATATTCCTTCAAAGCCTCTTCTAAGGCTTCCATGGAGTTGATATCCAAATAGTTTGTAGGCTCATCTAAAATAAGAAGATTTATATCCTTTAAAAATATTTTTGCAAAGGAGGCTTTTACCCTCTCTCCTCCGCTAAGCACCTGCACCTTTTTATAAATATCCTCCCTTTTAAATAAAAGTCTTGCTAACAGTGTTCTGGCAAAGGTTTCGTCATAAATGGATTCTTCCATGACATTTTCAATTATGCTTTGCTTATCATCCAATATATCAAGAGCCTGGCTGAAATATCCTATTCTGGCTCCCTGTGATGTTTTAATAGAACTGTCACCATTCATTATCATATTTATAAGTGTGCTTTTTCCGCTGCCATTAGGTCCCATCAATGCTGTCTTTGATCCATTATATATATCAAACTCTGCGCCTTGAAAAATAATTTTACCGTCAAAGGATTTATTTATATTTCTTCCGCTAATGAGAATTTTACTGTGAAGCTTATCTGTACTCAGAGCATCCAGTTTTATTTTATCAATGTGCTTTGGCCTTTCCTTAGCCTCCAGATGCACCAGTCTTGCCTCCATATTCTTTACAGCTCTGTCTAGGTTTGCTTTAGCCTTCTGGTTTCCCATCTTATGAAGTCTGGCTTCGGAATTTCCCATCCTAGATGGTGCATTTTTTATATTCCTTGTCTTTTCCTTTGTTTCCAACATGTCAGCTTCCAGTTTTCTCTTTTCCTTTTCGTACTCATCGTATTCAAATTCAGCTCTTTCACGTTCTTTTTCCTTTTGCTGCTTATATGAAGTATAATTACCTGTATAAAACTTAATTTCACCTCTGTCAATGTCCACAATTTTATTACATAACTCATCAAGAAATTCTCTGTCATGAGATACTATGACCAAGGCACCATTATATGCTTTAAACTTTTCTTCAAGAAGCTTAACAGCTTCCATATCAAGATTTGAAGTGGGCTCATCAGCAAATATAATTTCGCTGTTTTCATACAGGCTTTGAGCCAGTTTAAATTTGGTTTTTTCTCCTCCGCTCATATGATCCTTCCAACTGTGTCCAACACCAAATTTACTGGCAATCTCCTTATTAATTTCTTCCTGCTCTGAAGGCTCTAACTGAGATATAAAGCTGATTGATCCATAGCTTTTAACAAAACCTTCCTCAGGCTGAAGTTTCCCGTACAGTATATTCATTAAAGTGGTCTTACCCATTCCATTAAGTCCTACTACTCCTATACGATCCTCAGAATAAATTTTTATATTTTCAATATTTAATATTAATCTGTCACCATAATATTTTTTAATATTTGCACCTTCAATTAATAGCATAAAAATACCCCTCCTTATTAGCCCGGAGAGGATAGTAGTTTTTTATATAAAAATTTATATAAATATAGCGTTTAAAACAAAATAAGACTTCAGTTTAAACCTAAGATACCATCCACTCACAAGTTTTTAAAAAATGCATAAACAACAAACCTTCATTGAGAAGATTTTGCATAAGTTTATTACATTTTACAAACCATTTAAAAGCAGATTACATCTTCACGTTTAAATACCTTACCCTTTCTTTATAGAAAGCATTAAGCTTTCCTACTGTATATTTTACATGATAATTTTAACTTATAATTACAATATTTGCAACTTATTTATAAGCATTAAATAAAAGTCTCAAATTATTATTTCGCAAGCTTTAATATTTGTTCAGGTGTTTCAAGTATATAATCTGCATAAATTCCAGAGGATGATTTAGCCCCCCACAAGGCCAGTGCAAAATCTATACCGGCATTAAATGCACACTCCATGTCATATTTAGTATCCCCAATATATATGGTCTTTGATTTATCTGCGCAGGCCAATTCAATAAATCTTAAAATTGGTTCAGCATCAGGCTTATGTTTTTCTGTGTCATCTGCACATACTACTATATTAAAGTAATAGTTTAGGCCAAAGGGTAAAAAATCATTTTTAAACTCTTCTTTTGTTTTTGAAGTAACTATACCCATTATAATTCCCATTTCCTTTAGTCTGTCTAAAGTCTCCTGAATATTATCAAAAACCTTCACATGATGAAAATATTCTTTTAAATATCTATTCCATTTTATATTGCAATCTAAAATATTGGCTATTCCTAGTTTATTAAGAGTTATCTCTCCAGGAATACCTAAAGCAAATTTTAGATCATCGAAGTTCATTTCTTTATTAAGCTCCTCTGATATTAATTTTTGAAGTGATGAAAGAACTGCAGTTTCTGTATCTAAAAGTGTGCCGTCAATATCAAATATTATATAGTTATACATACTGCCCTCCATTAATAAATTATTATCATACATTAGTTACTATAATTTTTTAAAAGTTCATTTATGGTTTTAAACTCATAGCCTTTATTTTTTAATTCCTGTATAATTCCTCTTATTGCACCTATAGTTGTGCCTTTATTATCATACATTGGGTGTAAAATTATTATAGATCCTGGCTTTACATTATCAGCTACATACTTAACAATTTTATCAGAGCTTGAATTTATTTCCGGGTATGAATTAGGCTCCAAATCCCATAAAATAGTTTTTCTGTTGTGCTGCTTCAAATAGTAAGGAAGAAATATTAATTTTTTCCCATTTGGCGGTCTGAATTGAATTGGGTCCTTGTACCCCATATTTCTTATCAAATTATCAGTATCTTCAATTTCATTTTTAATATATGAAGGGGTCTTAAAAACCATTCTATTATGTGAATATGTATGATTCCCAATTTCCTGCCCGGAAGAAATGAGCTTTTTAGCCTCTTCAGGATATTGTTTTATTTCACTTCCAATGAGAAAAAAAGTTGCTTTTACATTTTCAGAGTTCAAAATTGATAAGATATCATCAACCTTTTGTGATGGCCCGTCATCAAAAGTTAATGCTACCACCTTATCTTTTGTGTTAATTCTATTTACAATACCTCCGAAAAATTGAAATTTCCTTGAGTTCATTATTTTATAAGCCGCAATCCCTTCTGCTATTAATAGCATAAAGGATAATAGAATTACGGTAACAGTCTTTTTATGCTGCATTTTCACCATTTTTTATCCCCCTGATTTAAAACATAATGTATTACAATTTTATTCTTTCGTAAGTATAATATGTATATGGTATATCTCCATGAACTCTTTTTTCATATATTTTCACAAAATCCTTCTCATCAATTTGGGGAAAATATACATCACCATTAACTACTTCATCTATAACCGTGATATATATTCTGTCTGCATAAGGATAAGCCTCCCTATACACTTGTCCTCCTCCAGCAACAAACACCTCATGTTCATCCTTTACTAAATCAAATGCCTCCCCTAGTGATTTTACTGTTATGCAATTTTCTGCTTTTATATTTTGTGTACTTGAAATAAGAATGGTTTTTCTATTTGGAAGCGGTTCCCCTATTTCTTGAAAAGATTTTCTTCCCATAATTATTGTTTTACCTGTAGTCAATTCTTTGAATCTTTTTTGCTCTCCCTTTACTTTCCAAGGTATCATGCCATTATTGCCTATTACATTATTTTTTGCTACTGCAACTATTAATGAAATCATAGCTGTGTTCCCCCTTATTAGTTCACATCCTACAATTGTGTCTCAGGAAAATAATTTAAAATTTCCAAAAATAAATTATTCTCGGACCCTTTGATATCCTGTCACCAGTCCTTGGTATTTTTATTGTCTTTATGGGTGCTACATTTAAAGTCCAATCTGCAATAATTTTTTCATCAATCATGTGATGTTCAGGATAATTTGCATTGTCCTTAGGGCAATCCCACATGTAAGGAAAACTTAAAATTGCCATTTTAGAGGTCCTCATAACCTCTTTAAATGCTTCCTTTTGCTTCCCAGCCAAGTGTTCCCATACTTGTAGTGCAATGAACAAATCATATTCCTTATCCTTTATTGGCCAAGGTATTACTGTAGCATCATGTTGGTATTGTTTAGCAAAATACTTTTGAGGTCTGCCCCACACATCATTCTCTGGCTTAACCATAATATCGCAATTTTTTACCATAGTTTGAAAAGATGGTCCTAATTCTAAAACTTTTTTTATATCTTTATTTTCCTGAATAATACCTATGACTTCACTAAAGTAAGCCCATCTCCCCTCATAATATTTACCAAGGGAACTGTTTAATAAATCTTGAAAATCAGAGTAATTCATTAAATCCATAATGCACCCCCATAAATTCACTTTATAAACTGCAGCTATTTCTTACTCACAATTAAACTGAAGTGTTTTGAAAAGTATTCTGTATTCTCCATGTTATATTCCGTTTGCTCGATAGGTATTTTAATGAAATTAAAATCTATAAAATATTTTTTTATATCCTCAATATCTACATAAAAATGAGGAACATCAAGTTCTGTGTCATGTTCATTTCTCAGTATAGTATTATCATCAATACGTTTATACTGATCAGCCTTTTGGTATGACCAAGTGTTTTTTGAAATTAAAGTAATAAATAACTCTCCTTTATCTTTTAATACTCGCTTTATTTCTGCAAGTGCTTTAATAAACCCTTCTGTATCTGTATGATAGATAACATTGTAAGCCATTATACAATCAAAAGTCTCATCATCAAATGGCAGATTAAGCATATCACATACTCTCATTTCAATGTTTAATTGTTCTTTTTCTGCCCATTTTTTTAGATGATTTATACCATAATCAGATAGGTCTACAGAATTCACTTCAAAATCTTTTTTTGCAAAATAAATTGAGTGTCTCCCTAATCCACTGCCTAAATCCAGGAACTTATTAAAGCCTTTTGCTTTCCATGATTCAGCTAAATAGCATGATTCTATTGTTGGAATTAACCAGTTATTATCTTCATTTTTACTCCAATCCCAAGCTTTTGATTTAACCATAAACTTCCTCCTTTAATTTTTCTCCTAACCTAACGATTCCATATATTTTAAATACCATTCACCATTAAGTGGTAATACTTCTTTATTGTTTTTTATATTATTTATAATGTTTTCTGTCTCAAAATAAGCTAACTCATATTGCTCTTTAGTAATCTCATTATCTTTCAAAGCCTGTTCAAGTTCGTCTTCATCCAATAGTAATATTTCTCCATTTGGTAATAGAACAACATCTAGATATAAATCATCATAATATGGAATTCCTAAAGAATTAATTTTATTACCATTACAAATATCAAAATACCACTGTACAACTTCATGTTTTTCATTAAACATAGTAGTTAAAGCATAATTACAATCTTTTGGGAAATGCTGAATCCATATAAATCCATCATCTGCTAAACATATATTTTCACCTGCTGTTTCTAAAACTAAAGGTTCTTTTACTTTGTCTATATAAATAATTGATAAATGGCCTTTAAAGTCTTTTTCCTCAATATATGTTAATCTAAATCTTTTCTCAATTACTCTTGTCCAACTTGGTCGATCTGCAAATGTTTTCTTCATTCCCTCACTCCCCCTGAATTTATAATTTAGTATTTCAGTTACGCTTTTTCTTGTAAATGAAATGTCAGACATAATATTATTCTTTATAGATTGAGTTTATTAGTATATAGTTTAATTTATCCTCCCACCTGTTATGCATATCATAAAAATTTTCTTCTCTACTAATAAATTCAAAACCAAATTTGTGAAATATTCTTTGCATTTTAAAATTTGTACCCATTGTGTCAGCATATATATATTTCAGTTTTAATGTATTAAATATATAATCTATAGCTAATTCAATTGCTTCAGTACCGTATCCAAATCCTTTATAATTATCATTGGCAATTGCAATCCCAATTTCACACCGGCTTTTTTCATAATTAATTCTTTTGAAAGATAAAATACCAATTGGGGTCTCTTCATCCAAAAATATTCCAACCCTAGGATACAATGACTCCTTTTTTGTAATGGAATCATAATTTTTGTCTACTCTTTCTTCATCGTAAGCATAGATATCAGAATCCATAATGGGATCTGCAACATAGTATTTCCAAAACTGATGATACTCTTCTCTTTTAAATGTTCTTAAACAAATCCTTTTCCCCTGAATTTTAATCATAGTTTTCTCCTTAACAAAATAACATGTGTAATAATCTCTTTTATTCTCACTGCTATCCGCCTTCTTCTTATAAACTTGTACTCTTTAAAAGTTTTCCTATGTATTTGATTTAATAAAGTATTGCATAGATTATATCTAAATTATTTTTGCTATAAAGGATATCATTTCAGCTGCTGGAACTAATAAAAACTGAGCTAAAATGGTACCCACAATTAATCCTCCAACAATAAAAATTATACATCTATTAAACTGTAATTCGGTACATTGCCCTTTTATTACATCATCTGTCAGCATAGATACATAAGGGTCTATGAATATAACCATAAGTAATGTTGCCATTCCTGTTATTACAGATGATAAATTACTGCATGTAGTTCTCAGTGCTGAATTTAAACATCCTGCATACAATGATGCTAAAGAGCCAACAGTAAGTGCAGAAGAAGTTAATGTATTAAGTAAAATAATTTTTTTAGGAATCATTTTTAAATTTTTTAATTGTAATAAATTTTCTTTTTTAGGTTTTGTAACACTACTTTTAAACTGTTCTATTCCTGATTTTGAGAAGCCATGTAGCAATAATTTAGGCACAGAACGATTAATACTAAAGGATTCTACAGCTTTTCCTAACATTTTTATAAATGTTGGCATCAATAATGCACCAACAATTGTTGCTACTGTTGTAGAAAATAGTATCCACCTAAAAATATATAATAAATTTTCAGCATTTCCAATTTTTATAGAGTTTTCAATTTTTTTAGACAATAGTGGTGCTTGAATACTATTTGCAGTTCTAGATATTAATGCAAAAATACTAAATATTGCTGAAGATACTGCAATTCTTCCTGTTTTAACACCAACAATCCTTACAGAATAAGCAAGCGTTGCAATGATATAAATGATAACTGTAAGTATTAAAACTATTATTACTTGTGTAGACATATATTTTCCTCCTAAAATCACATACGCACAATTATAGCTGACATGCACGCTGCCCAACTTAAAACACTTTTGGCTTGATTTATCATAATTTTAACTTCTGATTCTCCAAAGGAAATTGCTCAGGGTATAGACGACAAAGTATTGTTTCCAATATACAAAGCCATTAATTTAAAAAATTCTTTAGGTACATTCCCTTGAAAATAACCATTGATTCGGCCAGATGCAAAATGGGCGCTAATTTCTGCACACCATACAATTTTGAATCCTCCTTTTTTCAGCTATTGCATCTAACGTTTCTCATTCAAGACGTTCTGAACCGAGCCTCTGTGAAATATCCACTGGTTGTGCTTGCACAGGTTAAAGAATGTGCTTTGGCGTCCTTCGCCATTTAACCTATATATAGATTATAAACCATAAATTTACATGATTCTATATAAAGAAAGTTCACATAAGATGTTAATTTTAAAGCTCTACCGATATTCTTTTAATAATAAGTAATCCCATATTAAAATATTAGTTATATAATGAGCAACTTTATGCTTAATTGAATATTCTATAAGTATGATTACCAATTTATCGGAGGTTGTGATGGGTTACTACATTAAAGTAGAAACTGATGTAAAAATTTATGTGGAGGATCTTAACCCCAAAGGCAATAAAACAATCTTATTTTTACATGGGTGGCCCGGAAGCCATAAACTGTTTGAGTATCAATTTGACAAACTTCCTAAGATGGGGTATAGATGCATTGGAATAGATACAAGAGGATTCGGTAATTCAGATAAGCCTTGGAATGGTTATGAATATGATAGGCTGTCAGACGACGTTAGATGTGTAATAGATACACTAAAATTACATGACATTATCCTAGCTGGCCATTCAACTGGAGGAGCAACAGCCATTAGATATATGGCTCGCCATAAAGGCTATGGGGTATCAAAACTGGCTCTTTTTGCTGCAGCGGCACCTAGTCTTATTAAGCGTCCTAATTATCCTTATGGTCTAAACAAAGAAACTGTTCTTCAAATAATTAAAGGAACTTATGATGACCGTCCCAAAATGCTTCAGGGCTTTGGCGACATTTTTTTCTATCAGCATATATCTGAAGCCTTCTCAGATTGGTTCTTCCAATTAGGATTACAGGCAGCAGGATGGGCAACAGCAGCCATTGCAAATACTTGGATAAATGAAGTATTGTTTTCAGATTTGGGAACAATAAATGTTCCCACTTTAATTATCCATGGAATTCATGACAAAGTTGTTCCATTTGAACTAGGCGAAATACAAAAAGAAAGTATTAAAAATTCAAAACTTATACCATTTAGATATAGTGGACATGGATCATTCTATGACCAACGTGAGGAATTTAATGAAGAATTGGTGAAATTTATAGAATACTAAAGCCTTTCATGTGCTTTGACTTTTAGAGGTAAGAGACATAATTAACATTGTCCAATTATATAATTTTAATAAATTTTTTAAAAAAATAATAATATATATTAAAAAAAGAAGGAATTTTATCAAAAAAGTAGAATTATATATTTGTAATGTGTTATACAATATTTTCAAAATTGTCCACATTCTATGTTGATAATAACAATAAAGCAAACAAATGAAAATTTCGGAAGGAGCGATTAAGATGAATTTTGAGAATAAGACAAATGAAAAAGCTTTAGTTATTACATTAGAGGGATTTACTAATCTGGATACAGCAGAATCCTTTGTAGATTTATTAAGAAAGGAAGTTGCCAAGGTAAAACCTAATGAGTATTCTTTAATTATAGATCCGTCTAATTTATTACCATTTAAGCCGGAAATTTTATCAACACTTGACCAATGTTACAAGCTATACATGAGCTTTGGATTTAAACATATCTTTATGGTAAATCCCAAAAATTTAACTTCAAAAATGCAATTAAATAGGATTGCTAGGTCATCCAACTTTACAGGAGTATTTGTAAATACGTTAGATGAAGCATTAAGACAATCTAATAAGTAAATTAAATTATATTAATAATAACAGAAACT
Source organism: Clostridiaceae bacterium (assembly GCA_029256485.1). Next base: position 2,846 of record JAQSXU010000067.1, on the reverse strand, counting down.
ATAATAGAAATTATGGTTTCTATTATTTTATTTGCGATTAACAGTGATTTATAAAATATGATGACATTTGAATAAATATACAAAGGAGACGATTTTATATGAAGCAAAATATTGTAATTAAGGATATGGCAAGTTATCATCCAGAAGATGTACTTGATAATAGCTTTTTCCTTGATCATTTTAGAAAAATGGATAATGATATAACAGATTTATTACAATACCTTGGAAAAGAAAGAAGATATATTTCAACTAGTAAGGAAGAGACTGTTGTAACAATGGGAATTGAAGCATCTAAAAGGGTACTGAGAAAAACAGGATTAGAAGGAAAAGATATAGACATGATCGTATTTTCGTCTGGTACTGCTGAATATGTTTCACCTGCTTCTGCAATTATTATTCATAAAGAAATCCAAGGAAAGAATGATTGTATTGCATATGACCTTAATGCAAGTTGCGTAGGTATGGTTATTGCTATAGAACAGGCTAGTAGATATATGCTGTCTAATCCCAAAATTAATCGTGCTTTAATAGTGGGTTCAGATCAAATGTTCAGATATGCAAGAAGAGAGGACGCTGTTACTTATGCAAACTTCGGTGAAGCTTCTTCGGCGGTTATACTAGAAAAAACAGAGAATACTGAAAGTGGATTTATAGACTCTGCTTTCTATACTAATTCAAGATCAGCATATCAAATTATGCTGCCTGCATGTGGATTTTCAAAGTTAATTGAAGATAATTTACCCGAATATGATAGGAGATACATGTGGGAAGCAAATGCAAGCAATGGTTTTTCCAGTACAGTGGATACAATTCAGAAGCTACTACAGGATAATGGATTAACAACAGATGATATAAAAGTATATTGTTTTTCACAGCTTTCCAAAGGAAACACACAAAAGATTTGTGAAGGGTTAAATGAAAATTTTCATAAATTTTATTTCATTGGTGATGAGTATGGCTACACAGGTTCAAGCAGTCCATTGATTGTATTTGAAAAAGCAATAGAAAATGGTAGAGTACAAAAAGGTGACTACTTAATGTTCTGGTCTTTAGGGGCTGGAAGTACAGCTTGTACAATGCTATATAAATATTAAAAATACTACTAGAGGAATAGAGTCCAGCAACCAAGGCGGACTCTATTCCTCTTGAAACTTTTTAATATAAGATTCAAAGTATTTACCTATTTTTACAACCTCCTTTTTTCTGATATATTTATAAGCATTTCTCCTTGTATCTTTATCTAATGATAAAAACTGCGGATCTCTCAAATTTGATATTATCGTATTTCCCATACATTCCAATCATAAAATTTTTTATTTTCTTCACCCTTAATATCAACACTAATCTGTACTAATTATTTCTTTAAATTCTTCAAGATTTTCTAATAGTTCCTGATACAAAACACTTTTTCTTTTAACAATTGACAAAACTTTTTCCTTATCCATTGACTTACTTTCATAAAGTAATTTCATGGATTGTATATCAACGCCTTCTTTTATTAGATGGCTATCCAAGGTCATAGATAACTCCAATAAATTGTCTTTAATTAGGTTTCTTAGCTCTTCGCTCCATTTACTTACTACCTCAGATAGTGTCCATATTATCCAAATTCCATCACCTGATTTTAACACGTGTTTTACATAGGGCACTATTTCATAATCTATTGTGGACAATAAGTCAACTATTTCCTCCGTACCAGGCCAATTCATATCTTGAATCCATTCCAAAAGTCCAGGAAGTATTGATTTGACTCTTGGATATCCAATTTTCTTTAAAACTACTGCTGCATTCCTCCAGTGACTTTTTGACATGGGTTGTAAAAGTAAATGTAGCTTTGACTCTTCTAGGTTAACAAGCTTACTTATAGCGTAATCTTGTAAATATTGAGGTGCTGCAGAATTTAGATTTTTTATATATTCGTATACTTCAGCATTATCCATGACTTTCTCCTATTATCCAATTTGTTGAATATTGTAATTTATTAACATTATATTGATTTTACTTAATCGTCATTATATTTCATATAACATACCTTGTTGCGTAACTTAAATAGTAACCTATATATTGATTATAAACCATAAATTAACATACTACTATATGAAAAAAGTCCACCAGCCAGGGCGGACGGCAGCATTTTGTTATATGTAGTTTTAGCCACTACACTTTGAATAAAGACTATTTTAATCAACTTTAAATTAGTTACGCAATATGAAAGAGACGACACAACATAAGAAGTTTTTGTATTACTAATTATATTTAGTTTCTAACTCTATTAATTATTTCTCATTAACTTTCATATATATTTTCTTTATTAAGACCAATAAGGCATAAATAATAAACACATTAGCAAAGAAACCTAATATATTAATGTTCATTCCTTTATTCCCATTAAATAGATTACTGAAGAGTTGAGAGTTCCCTTTGTTCCCTTGATATATTGACCAATACTCACAAGGAAATCCAAAGTTATATTCTATTATGGTTTCATTTTGTCTTATATTTGCTGGCACAATGAAGGAAATAAATATAATTATTAGTATACTTAATTTAAATTCCCAAGTTTGGATTCTTCTCATTTTATTCACCTTTCTATAAATTATCATTATTCTCCTTATGAAAATTACGAATTGATATTGCTCATTTCTAAATTGCTATACTCTATGGAACTATATATTAATAATACACTAAGTCATATAAACATTATGTTGATTAATTGCTTCTCATAAGTTCATGCATTAAAGTATTCCTGCATAAGCTATTCTTTCAATTTCTGATATATCCAGTTTTCGGCCTATAGGATTTAAATAATTTTCTTTATAGAAAGAAGTTCCTATATCTTCAATGAG
>JAQSXU010000066.1 GCA_029256485.1 Clostridiaceae bacterium | reverse complement strand
CTTATATAATTTAGGCAATAATTAAATTTTTCTTTGCTCAAATTAAAATCTACCTTATGCTTTACTATTCTCATATATACAATTAGTGACTAATTAAACTATTAGTCATTCTCCTTCAAACATTTATTACATAATACTTTAATTATTTCTATTAGAATCCAATCTTGCATGTAATATAATACAATTATACCATTTTTTAATGAAACATAAAGAATATTTACTTCCAATAAACATAAGTGTCAAATAATTGACGTGTAGCGATAATATAAATTTGGTATAATTCAATTTAAAGTTCATCTCTTTTAATTATATTCATACTATAATTTCCACATTTAGGATATAACGTTGTTTAACTACCCATGATTCATATTAAATATTCCATATGACCTTTAGTTATGATATAAAAAAATATAGCACCATAAATTATTAACCTATAACAATTCTCATTGACATCTATTATTAAATTCTCAGCATTAACATATTCTTCACCATTAAACTTTAAAGACTTATTGATACATTATTTTTTAATATTTCTCCCCAAACAACCGCTCAAGCCTTTCCTTTAACATATCAGCTTCCTTTTTCTTATTTTCATACTTAACCTTCCAAAGTTCATCTTTATTATATTCTCTTAATTTCTCCCTTAACATTTCAACTTCTTTATTTAATTCATCTATAAGTATATCTTTATTGTCTTTTACTTCTCCAATATCAAGAGCCCCACTCCTACAAAATTCTATCCTATTTCTTATTTCCTCATTATTGTATACAAAAGATTTAGAAACTCCCGCTTTATTGTAGACACTATAAAAAGTAATTTTTTCTCCGTTTCTAATCATGCTATTAATTACTTCTAAAACATATTCTCTTTTTTCTTCTGATTTCTTCTTAGTTAACTCAACAATTTTTTTAGTCTTCTCCATAATATTTACTCCTTAGCTTTATGCTCTCTTAATCAATTTTTCAATATCACTCTTTATTGATTGGTTTATTTCCAACATTCTATCAAAACCATTAACTTTAGCATACTTAATATTATCTTCAATCCTATTCAAGTATTCTTTAAAATTTTCTGTATCATCATTGCAAAAATAAAACATAGAGCAATCATAACATTTATTAATTTGCTCACAAGGTCTACTTCCATTAGATCTTATACATTTTCCATGAATCAAATCAATTTCTCTCGTTGGATCCACTATAAAATCACTGTTAAGATTTTCTATTATTTTATTTTGTTCTTTAAGTACATCTTCCATAGCTTGAATTACTGCACTATCCCTAAGTTCTATATAACTCATTATAGATTTCATTTGCAAATGTCCAAGCATTATTCTTATCATATTAGGATTCATGCCATTATTCACATACTTTGTGGCTACTGTATGCCTAAAATGATGACTTTTAAATCTATATAATTTTCCATTTTCATCTCTAATATCTCTTTGAAATGCTATTCTATTTATATGATAAGAGAATGATTCTTGACCAATTGGTCTCTCACCATCTCTTGTAAATATATATTTTGTTTTCTTAAATTTTGATAAAACCTCTTTTTCCTGCTCTAAAATTATTTCAGCAACTTCTTTCTTTATTGGAATTCTACTATATTGATCTGTTTTTGATTGATAATACTCTAAAAAATAGTCCCCTTCTAAATCCTTCTTTACACTTCCAACTTTTAATCTGCACAATTCATTAACTCTCATCCCAACATTTTGAATAACTATTGCCATTCTAGCTATATCCCTTGGTAAATATTTAATATTTTCGTTTAATTTTTTTATTAAATTTATACTTATAGGTTTTGGAAGTTGAGTTACTCTTTTACCATAATCACTTTTATGCAGCAATCTTTCTGAAGGAGTATAGTCCCATCCATACATAACAATTAAATTTAGAAACACTCTTAAACAACCTTTCCTCTGACCTTTAGTTGTATGAGTCATATCCAAAGATTCAACATATCCTAAAAACTCAAGAACTACCTTTCTTGTCAATTTATCTAAGCTTTCAATTTCAGGGTATTTATCATACAGAAACTTAGAAAATAAATTTATTGCTTTTAAATCATCGATTATAGTTGAAAACTTACTATTTTTAAGCCTCTCATACTCATATTTTTTAGTAACATCTCTTATTTTCTCTTGATATATTTTTAGAAAACTTACTGTGTATCTAGGTCTAGCACTATTAAACCCTGTAATATTTATATCAAGATTTCTAATATCCCAGACATCTTTATCCTGCTCTCTTAAATTGTACAATGTTGCAGCTTTATTAATTTCATATATTCTTCTTATAAAATTAGTATTTTTATTTCTCTCATTATATTCTTTTATATTCATATTGGCTGAGATTCTTTTAATTATGGCTCTAGTGGCAATCCCCTTATTTTCCAAGTACTTCTCATAATCAAGCATTATATCATCATTCTCAAAATCCAATATACTTGTTTGTTTATTGGATACTTCATTAAAAAATTTTATTGTCTGATCAATTATAAATTTATCATGAAAAACAATATGTAATTTTGCAACTTTAAATTCTATAATATATGCACAAGCATTTTTAATTTCATTTTTAATCAAATTATTATTACATATACTAAAATCTAGACTTTTTGTTCCAGTTAATTTTTTCTGTTGGCCTTTTGTTAACAACTTGTAGTATCTATGCTCATCTAATTTCCAAATATCATTTTTATAGTAAGCATCTTTTTCAATCCATATTAGATAGTCCTGTGAAACTATTTTTTTAACACTTTTCACCTTAATCACCTTCTTCAATTGAAGCTATAACTCTTAACAAATTAGCTCTTACATTAATATTTACTTCCAATTGTTGATTAAATTCTCTTTCACGTAAAATTTCAATTAATTGATTAGTTTTTATAAGCTGTTTCTTTAGTACTTTCAAATGTCCTTTAGTTGTTTTAAAATGCTCACAAAGTAAACACTTATTAGCATGTGGGCATTGTCCTAAAGATACAGGCAAAGAGCAATAACCATTAGGTAATGCCTGTGCTTTTAAATTCTTTTTAAGCCATTGAACTTCATATATTTCTTCTCTTTCATTTTCAAATAACATTTCACTCTTCTTTCCAACCAAATTAATAAATTCAATATACTTTTTTCGTTTTCTTGAATCAGTAAGCTGGGTATAAACTAAACTCATCTCTGGGCTGTTGTGATGAAGAAGCTTTTGTATCACAGTAAAAGGAACATCTTTATCTAATAATTTAGTAGCAAATGTATGCCTATATTCATGTGGTCTGAAAACATAATTACTACCATCTGAATTTCTTATATCTAACTCTCTTAATATTTTTTCCATATGAACTTTATACGTATTAGCGTATGTCGGTGATCCATCGTCTTTAGGAAATAAATAAATTTGATCTTTCCCAAATTTACTTAAAACTTCTTGCTGATGGTCAATTAACATATTATAAAGATTTTCTGGAATTGGATTAGACACCTCTTTTTTCATTTTTTGCTGATAAAATACTATATAATGCCCTATATCATCCCTTTTTAAGCACCCTATTTTCAAAATGCAAACTTCACTTATTCTCATACCACAGCAGTATAAAATCAAAAACATATCTAAATATTTCTTTGAAATTTTATCCGAATTTTTTAAAATTTGCTCTATTACTTGTTCCTCAACAATATTTCCTTTGAATCTAAATGAAGTATCTAATATATCAAATTCAATGTACACATGGTTATAATCTAATACGTTCTCATTTACCCCAAACTTTAAAAAATCTGATACAGCAAGTAATCTACAGTTATATGTATTATTAGCTATATCCATGTTCAATAATTTATCCTTAAACTCCTCAATATCTTTTCTTTCAATATCTACTACATTTTTTTCTCCCAAAAAATTCAAGAATTGCTTAACTCCAGTAAACTTTGAGTAAATAAAGCTCATTGATAATTCTGTTTTAATTAATAAATACTTCATATATAACTTTATTAACTCTTTATTTTTTTGATTTTCTATTTTGTAAAATTTTAACTTCATAATATCTCTGCTTAAATTTATTCTATGCGACGATATATTAAAATCTTTAATATTCCAAATATCTGGATCTCTATTTAATGCTGTATTATATGTATCAATAAAAAACTTTTTTATTTTATATGGAAATCTAGCTAAAGCATTATTAAATGTTTTTGACTTATACTCCGCCCCTCTATATGTTGTGTTAATATTATTAATTTGAAGAAATTCAATAAATCCTTCTTGAAAGTCTAAATTAATATTCACTAATGATTCTAATTTACATTTTTTACAGTTCAAATAATTTATAAACCATTTAATTGGATGTAAGTAATTTTGCCTTAATGTGTCAAAGGTCCCTCTAAAATTAAATAATTGAACAAAACAAAAATATTTAATTTCCTTTTTCAATTCTTCATTTCTAATTTGCGAGAAATTAATATATCTATAAGAAGTTACTTTATTATTTATGCAATTTGTTATATTATCTAGTCCACAATTAAACAAATCAAATTCATCTTTATCCCAATAACCTATGAGATTGTATACCTTATTAATTGTCTTCATCCTTTTTATCCTCGCTCAACTTATTTTGAAATTCATTGAATTTCTCTTTTTTATAGCTATCTGAAAGATGCACATATGTATTTACAGTTGTTTGTATCTGCCTATGCCTAAGCCTATCCTTAACATCAATTGGATCCCATCCACCAACTTCTATAAGTTCAGTTGCATGAGAATGTCTTAATTTATGTGGGTTGACATTAATACCACATTCCTGGCTTAGCCTATAAAACAACTTTTGTACAGTTATTGATTTCATAGCTTTTCCTTTATTCGCTCCCTTAAGATTAACAAAGATATATTGATTTTTATTTTCTATATATTCAAATTCCAAATACTCACAATACAACTGCACTAAATATTTTGGAATTATTATTTCACCTTCAGATTTATTTTTAACACTAACTAGATTCTCAGGATTATCCCTCGAGACTACTTTAATTTTATTATCCCAAATAACAAAATCATTTTTTCTAAGTCCAAGAGCTTCACCTAATCTTAATCCACTTTCAAATAGTATTGAAAGCAATAATTTATCTCTTATGTAATTACATTTATTAATTAAAATTTCAAATTCATCTCTAGATATTGTTTTAATTTTTTTATCATTTTCTTTTATTCTTAAAATTGATGCTGAATATGTTTTTCTTCTAGTTCCCATTTCGTACAAAAATCCTTTAAAAGACGAGAATCCCCCATCTTTATATACATTTAATGGTCTTACTTCTCCTGTTCTTGAGAGATATTCGTAAAAAGATAAAACTGCACTAAGTATTGTATTAATTGTAGAAGCTGTTCTTCTCTCTGGCCTTTCAGAATATTGAGTATATAAAACCTTACCTTCCAATTTACTTAGCCATGTAACAAATCCTGATAAAATATCTAATTCCTTATTTTCATTAACTATCGAATAATATAAAATTTTCATATCATCTAAATACTCAAAATACAGTTTTAAATGATATGCATAATTCTTTAGTGTATTTAAAGAGAGTCTTTTACTATCTAAGTATTTTAGATAATTCCTTACTGATTCTATTACTTCGAGGTTATTATCAAGAAGAAGATACCTTATTTTGTTGTCTTTTGTTATTATTTTTTGAACATACATCGAATCACCTGTGCTTATAAAATATTTTTAAGTATTTTAAGTTTTCAATGTGTTAATTATAATGCTTAATAATATTTTTAGCAACAAAAATGAGCCACATAAATTTTATGTGACTTAAAATTCTTATCCCTTATTATTTAATCTACATTCCCTACAAATACAGGTATTATTCTCCCCATTAAAAATTATCCAATCGCTTGTCTCTATTCCACAAACCTCACAAATACCCGTTTTATCATAGACAACTTTATTATTTTTATTAGGTTTAACTTTATTTTTAAATTCAAATTGATTCATAAAATTATTTTTTCTATCTAATAGTTCTTCTTCCTTTATGTCTTTAGGAAATAATGAATCATTTAAAACTAAGAACGATGTGTAAAAATTATTTTTCCCTGGTGATTTCTCTAGTATTCCATAATCTGATAATTTGGTTAAATAATTTAATATTACATCAGTTAAATCAGGAATATCAAATACTTTTATATCTTTTGTATATTTTAGTTCAGCATTTATGGGTAATATCGAATGATCTTTCACCCATCTAACTACATTAAAAGTATAAATTAATTTCCATTTCCTTTTCAAAATGAATTTCTCATATATGTATGCCTGCCATATTCTATTGTCACATTTAAAAACCAGTTCACCACTAACTTTAAGATTAAGCTGCTTTGGTAAATTATTTTTTGAAAGTTTTAATCTCTTAGAAATTTCTATCCACAACCAGTTTTCATCTAATCTTTCATCATATTCTCTTAATATTTTTTCTGATTCTTGTTCCAGTTTCTTATACATCTCAATCTTATGTTTCAATTGCTTTTCACGAATTAAATTAGCTCTATCTTTTTTCTGCTTAATATCCTCAAGTACCTTTATATTCTTAACATGAAGTTCTTGTTTCTTTAGTTCTTCTTTTTTATTATATATCCACTTCTTATTTTTAATCTCATTAATTATAATATCTTCTATCTTTGATTTATCAAAATTAACATAATCTATATCAGCAATATTTAAGTTTATTTCTATTGTAGATATTCCCATTTTTTTAATTTTTTCTTTTTTAACTTCATCAACAAAGTGAGTTACTGCTACCTCTATCATTAGATATGTATTATTTTTATATACAATAATATCAGGAACTACATCTCCAATTTTTTGTTCTAATTCAATCCTATCAAATTCTAACAAAAAGCTTTTTACAATACTTATTTTTTTTATTTCTGTATCTCCAAAATAATAAGAAATGTCTTCTACTAAATCATCATCATAGAAATCATAATTATTTGATGAATCTCTTAATATCCTGAAACATTGATCATGTTCAATAATGAGATTTGGCAATTTTATTTTCATATGCTTTTGTAGTATTTCCTTAGCATATTTATGTAATGCTGTTTCTAATGCGTTTTTACAAATATCATTATTATGAGCAAAGTGCCTTATATTCTTTTCACCCAATTTTGCAATTAACCTTTGTCCACATTGTGGACATGTACAATTACAATTTAATCCTCTTTCAATTTCAGTAATTTCTGATATATGAATAATTTTATTATCTCTAATACCAAAAGGTAATTTAATATTCATGAATATAACCTCTAATATAATTAGTTAACTTAAAAATTTATTTCTTTATAAAATCTTTAACTTCACTTGGCGAATATGCTGGTCTTTTGCTATGTAAAATCATATGGCAATTAGGACATACAGGTAATAAATCATTAATTGGATCTACAGTATATTCTTGCCCTATCTCTGATAATTCTTTTATATGGTGAATATGTATTTTTTTTTTAAACTTTTCTCCATAAACATCTGAAAATTCAAATCCACAAATTTCACATTTTATTATTCCATTATTAATTTTTTTATAATATTTTATACATTTTTCTCTTGCTTCTTTATTTCTTTCATATGCATTTACTGTTATATTCTTTTTTGCTCCTTCAAAAATACCGTATTCATATTCATCAATTTCTTCAGGTAGTATAGTATTATCAACATATTTAAAATTATTTCCTCTAGTATTGATAAGTTCTAGTACTTCTTTTAAATATTTTATATCAGTTTTTCTTGTACTTTGGTTAAAATTCTTAAATTTATTATCAATATTAAAATATTCAGCCGCAGTTATTGGCTGCTCAAAAATTCTTATACTACTAACATCAAATATATAATATCCTTTACTTATATCTTGTTCTGAATACACAATTGGATTTTCATATTTTATGTTTTCTAAAAAACTGGCACTTGCAATAAGTTTTGCATCATATTGAAAAAGCACTAAACTTCTCTCTTTGCAAGTCATTTTATTTGATCTATATCCATATTTTCCATTTTTATTTGGCATTGTTTCAGATAAAAATTCTATCGCTTCTTCATATGTTGGAAATTCACGCTCTTTATCCATAGGTAAAAATCTTATTTCTGGTATACTTTTATTATTAAAATCATAATAATCATTTTTTAATTCCATAAAGTCATATCCTCTCATATAGATTTAACACTCAATATACTGTAAATACCTATTTACGCAATACTAAATATAATACTCCTAGCAAAAAATAAAAGCCTTTTTAAACTATTCTATTATACATTTCAGTTGTGCCATCCCTATAATCTACTTCAGCTTTATCTGTATTAATAATTGCTTTAGTCTTATGAATTAATCTATGATGATTTGGACATAATATCAAAATATTTTCAGGCTTATTATTCTTTGTTAATGAAAACTTTTTAATATGATGAGCCTCTGCAACAGACACTCCATGCTCATTACCTGCTCCACATATCTGGCATTTTCCTTTTGCTCTAACTTTCATATCATCAATTAACTTTTTATTATATTTTCTTATTTTTACACACTTTTCAACTGTTTCAATAGATGCCGATGAATCAAGTGATTTTATGTATTCTTTAAATTTTTCTTCATTCATATTTAGTATAGAACTTTCCAATTCTACTTCACCTAACTTGGAAATCTCACTTTTTACTTTATTTGCTACAATTTCTATTTCCTTATCACTTAGCATTGAAATAACTTCATCAAGTGATCCATAATTCTTTTCAATTTCCTTAATTAGTTCAGAATTAACATTTGTAAATCCTTGAGGTTTATAATTATCTTCATATCGAAAAAATTCATTATACTTTTCTTTAGGAACATCAATATATTGAAGGGCTCCAAATACATTAATATATTCCCACGTAGTTCCTTTCTTTGATCTTCCCCAAACAGCTTCTGCTAAATTTCTGTTATGTATTTTATATACTATTGGCCCATAGCAGATAAACTTCTTTTTAGAATAACCTATTATTCTATCACCAATTTTAACTCTTCCCCATCTTGATGCATTACTTGGACCTGGTTCCGCTCCCCACATATGACATCCATCCAATAGACCTAATGACTTTAAATCATCTTTTTCCCTATCTGTTAAATATTCTGTATATTTACTAAGTTGGATTTTATTATATATAGTCCTTTTTAAATTTTCTTGTGAAATTTTATCACTACCCGTAAAACAATATAACATCATGTGCTTACCTCCATTTTTACAAATACTTAAACTACTATTTTGTTTGTCCTAAATATAATAGCTAAAATAATTTACTCCATCCTGCTCCTAAAGAATCTTTCTGTTCCCTTGTCCATAAAATAAACATAGCACCCTTTAATTCCTCTACTCAAAAGAACTCTATAAACATTTTTAAGTGATTTCATAAGTTCTTCATCAGAAGAGCTTTTAAGCATAGGATCATGAGAATTCTCTCTTTTTAATTTCCACCCCTCATCATAAATAAGATCATTTCCAATTATTACTCCAGCATAATCAAATTCAAATCCTTGAACTGTATAAACACATCCTACTTGATCTATTCCTTTTGGATCTGTTGCCCACAATTGAGGTTTAGGAATATTAGGATTCTGCTTTACTTTTATATTAACTTTATTACTATCACTAGGATTCCATGGCTTTTCATATGTTCCAATCTTAACATCATTAGACAATGTACCATCTTTATTTCCTTCTTCATTCCATGGCCAACAGAATCCTGCCATCATTCTTGATTTAAATCCTTCTTCAGCTTTATTTCTAACTAAAGTATCAACTTCTTCTGGAGAGGAACATATTTTGAAATCAAATCCTTCTTCATTAGATTTCCATAATATATTAGCTGTTTTTTCAATATCTAACGTATTATCTATCCAACTAATAAAGCCATCCATTCCACCACATCTAAACTGAGTTTGAAGCTTTATATCTCGTATTACTACCTTACAATTAAATTTTTTTCCATAGTTATCTGCATGATTTCTTATATATTGAGTCGTGCCAATTTCATTTGATCTTATATGTTGATTATTATCTATAAAAAATACACTTACTTTAGCTGCTCTAATCAATTGTTCTATCTGATATAATCTACTTCTAGCATCTCTATCTCCCCGTATTCTGTGAGCTTCATCACATATCAACACATCAATTGAATCTGTTTCAGAATTATTATAATTATTGAAATACTTAAAATAATATTCACCTCTAGTACCTTTTAACATTGCTCTTAAATTTTGTGTAAACCACTTAGAGCCTGTTGCATAATTAACCTTACGTTTATTCCTAAGAAAATAAGCTAAGATGTTAATTGCAATTACTGATTTTCCTGTTCCTGGACCACCATTTATTATTAATACCTTTTTACCAGGCAAACTTGATTCAGCTGCAGCTATTATTGTTTTAAATGCTAGCATTTGTTCATCTAAAAGCACATACTCTGAGTTACCTTTTATAATACTGACTACAGAATCATTTAGCCTCTTATTAGTTTCAAATTTAAGATTAGCTATCTTTTCAACAGTTTCTTTACTAACTCCATATGAAACTTTTTCCCTTATAAAATCTTTAATCTTTTCATTTTCAGCTTGTACAAATATAGGATATTTACTTATAATTTCATTAAACTTTGAATCTATAAGCGAATCAGCTTCTTCAATAACGTAATTATGTAAATAAACACATGCACTTAAATTTAACTTATATTCATTGTCATTAAATACATCAGTAGCATTCTTTAAATAATCAATATAATTTCCAACTTGAACAGATGGATGCAATAATAATTTCTTCTTTCCTTGAAGCATAGTTACAACAGCCTCTTCTAAGTTTGAATTTTCACAAGTTTGCCATTGTTTTAATTCAATTACAACCGCTTCCAAAATATTATCCTTATTAACTCCAATAACCATACAATCAAGCCTTTTAGAGCTTAACGGTAATTGATATTCAAGAAATACTCCTTGGTCAACTAGTCCAACTTCATCAAAAATCTGTGAAATCTCCTTAAGAGAATTCTCCCAAGATCTTATTTCTGCATCTTCTGGCTCTCTTCTAAATTTATCTATGAATGCATTCACTAGTTTATCTACTATAATCTTTCTCCCACTAATTGTATCAATATTATTATTATCATTGCTAAAAGATTTGGCTGTTCCAATATATAAAATCATTATTATTTCCTCTTATTTTCTAAAATACTTAAAATACTATTTTTATTATACTAAATATAAAATAAATTGTCATAAAGCACCAATTCTTTTTTTATTTACAAGGATTTCTCCTAATGTTGTAGAATAATAATTATATGAATCAATATTTACATATTTTTTACAGGGGATGATATCTTGAATAGACACACAGTAATAATAAGTTGCGAAGAGTATACAGAATATGAAACTATATATTTCTGCCATGCAGATAATATGTTAATGCAAGAAACCTTAACAAATTTTTGCGATTATGATTATAGTAATATGTTTGCTATAACACTTTATCCTGGCTCAGATTTTAATAATCCTGAAGAGATATTATTTGAGCTAACTCAAATAGTTAGTACTTCTAAACCTGGCGATACAATATTATTCTATTTTGCGGGGCACGGTAAAATATATAATGATGAAGCCTATTTGCTATTACCTGATACAAAAGATTCTGATTTAGAAAATACAGCTTTGTCTCTAAAAAAATTAAATCATTGTTTAAGTGAAAATGGTAAAAGCAATTTTATAATACTTGATGCTTGCCATTCTGGCTTTGATTGTAGAGGTGTTACTGAAAATTTGTTTAATGATATTGCATTAAAATATGGATCAATAACACTCGCATCGTGCTCTAAAAATCAAAAAAGTTATCCAGATTCAGAATTAGAACAAGGAATCTTCACGTATTGTTTGTGTGAATCTATAAAAGAATTTGATAAAAATGATTTCATTTATGCTGAAGAATTAAAAATTAAGATATGTAATAAAATGTTAGACTGGTGTAAGAAAAAAAATAAACAGCAAACCCCAACAATGAATGCATCAGTAACAGGCAATATCTCATTTGCACAAAGAGTAGATTATTTACCTAATGTTATTCCTGCATGCAAAGAGATTGACACTGTATCTTCAATACACAAAGAAAGTACTTCAAATATAGGAGAAGAAATTATGGAGAAATCGATAGAAACAAACGAACTTACCAACAATGTTTCACTAATTAATACCACACAGGATTTATTATGGGAAAGTCCTAGTGGAATTACTTTACCAAAAAAAGCTGATGTTACAACCATCTTGAGCTATAATACACAATTAAAATCTCGTGAAGTTACACAAATATTATTTTCTTATAATAATGAATTTTATGAAATGTTAGCAGAATTTATTTGGACAAGAGCTATTAACTTATTAAGAAAGAAAGTTCTTAGTTTAGGTATTGAATTTGTATCTGATATGATAGAAATTGACAATACTGAATATATAACAAATTTGCCACCTTTCGAAACAATTAATTTAGCGTTTGAGTTAGGATTTATTGATAAATTAGGCAGAACAAGATTTAAAAACAATAGTGAACTTATACAACAATATTCACTTAGAGAAACTGAAGAAGAAATGACTGAAGATCAAGTTAAGGAAATTATACGAGCATGTATCCAATATGTTTTAGGACAAGATGATAGTAACCTACATTTAGAATATAATAACTTTAGAGATAAGTTAAAAATAGAATCAATAGATGAAAAACAATTAGATATTATTTTAAATAGTCCTTATTTCTATAAAAAGACAACAACTAGAACATTAATGAACTTGTTAAAAGAAACTGAGGGTTCAGAATTTTCTATAGTATCTTCAAATATGATAACAATAATACCTTATATTTGGGACACTTTACTTTCAGAAGAGAAATATTTCATCGGAACTAATTATGCAAGGTATAGCAATGATGGAAATACTAAATGTATACATGTATTAAAAAGCGTGCTAATTAAAGTTCATGGGTTTGATTATGTTCCTGAAAATTTAAAATCATTAACCTTTATAGAAACGGCTAAAAAATTAATTAGTACTCATTATGGTACTAATAATTTTTATAATGAACCTAAAGTAGTAAAAGACTTGTCTTCTTTAGGAACTATAATCCCAAAACCTGCTTTAGAAGTTGTAATAAATTCTACATTATTGATTAAATTAGGTAACTCATATGGAGTTTCGTGGTCTGCGCAAGATGATGCTGATAAAATATTAGATAGTATTCATATTGAACAATGGAGATATTATCTTGATTCTCTACTTAAATCATCAGAATATGTACTAGCTAAAATTAGTTATAGAGATGAAAGAATTGATAGATGGTTTAAAATTGTGGAGAAGTATCATTTGAACGAATTAGATATCACTAATCCTCTAATTAAATCTTTACTAGATAAATCAATTGATAAAAATAAATCTACTGTCTCTTCCATAGCATCTAAACTATATTATAAAATTACAGAAAATTAAAAGAGTATATGAATATAAAGAACCATAACGTCTTTATATTCATATTTTATATACTTATTATATTCTATAAACATTTAATTATATATTTATTCAATTCTACTCCTAAAAAACCTCTCCGTATCCCTATCCTCAAAACAAACATAACACCCCTTCATCCCCCTAGATAAGAGCACCCTATAAGTATTCTTAAGTAAATCAACAAACTTTTCCTTAGATCTTTTTACAACTGCATCTTCACAATTTTCCTTATTCCCAATCCACTTTTGCAAATCTAAATCATAAGTTAAATCTTTCCCAACAATTACACCAACATAATCAAACTCAAATCCTTGTGCTGTATAAATACATCCAATTTGATTTATTCCATTTTCATCATGTGCCCATTTTGGTGCTTTAGGTATATTGGCATTTATATTTCTTATATCTGGATGAGCATTCCAAGGTCTTTTAAAGTCACCTATTACTACATCATTTTTTAAAGTTCCATCTTCATTAGGTGCTTTTGCCCATGGCCAGCAAAATCCTGCTACCATTCTTGCTGAATAACCTTCTTTAGCTTTTTCTTTTATCATATTTTCAAGTTCTAAAGGTGATTTAACTATTTTGAAATCAAATTTATCTTCATTGTTATTCAAAATAATATTTGCTGTAGGTCTTATTCCTAATGTATTATCAATCCAATTTACAAAGCCATCAGAACCTTCACATCTAAATTGTGCTTTTAGCTCATATTCATATATTTCATAACCTTTTTCTAAAGCTTTTTCTCTTATATATTCTGCAGATCCTATTTCATCAGGTCTCACAACTTGCCTGTCATCTATGAAAAATACACTTACTTTAGCTGCTTTAATTAATTCTTCTATTTGCTCTACATTAGATTTCATTTCTTTTTTAGTAAATCTGCTGTTGCTTGTTTTACGAATTCTATGAGCTTCATCACATATTAAAACATCTAAAATATTATCATCTGCTGACATATAGCTATTGAAATATTTAAACTCAGAAGAACCTTTGCTGCCTATTACTGCTCTTAAAGTTTCGGTAAATGCCCTAGATCCTGTAGCATATTGTGTTACATAACCTTCTTTTAATAAATCTGCCATTAAGTTTATTGCAATAACAGACTTTCCTGTTCCAGGACCACCTTTAATTATCATTACTTTCTTTTTATCTTCCTTGCAAGCCTCTTCAGCTACTGCAAGTACTTTATCATATACAATTTGCTGCTCATCTAACAAAATATACTCTTGAACACCTTTTATTATATTAGATACATGATTCATAAGCTTTTTAGTAGGTTTATATTTTCCTTCATCTACTTTTTTAAGTATTTCTACTCCTTTTCCATTGCCAACTTTATCATCAATGTATTTTTCTAGTTTTTCTTTATCGCCCATGCTAAACATAGGATAATTTTTAATTAAAGAATCAAACTTCTCATCTAATATTGCATCCTCAGTATGAAATTCATAATTATGTAAAAAAGAACATGCACTTAAATTAATTCTATCATCTTCATTATTAAATGCAGTATGAGTATCTCCTAAATATCTCATGTATTGACCTACTTGTGCTGATGGATGAAGCATATCTTTTTTAGCTCCTCCAACCCAAGTAATCACTTCATTTCTGCCATTTGATTTATCACACTTGCTCCATTGCTTTAATTCAATAATTACAGCTTCATCTTCATTATATTTACTCTTTCCAGTTACCATACAATCAATTCTTTTAGATGTTAATGGTAGCTGATATTCTAGTAAAATCCCATTATCCTTAAGTCCAATTTCACTAAATATATCAGATATTTCTTTCAAAGAGTTCTTCCATGACAACACCTCATTATCAGAAGGAATGTGTCTAAACTTGCTAAAAAAACTCAACTTGAGTTTTTCTGCTATATGATCTCTATTGTTATCTGATATAAACTGTTCTGCAGTCCCTGAATATAGCCTCATACTATTCCTCCGAGTATTTCTTATTAGATCCTTTAAATTTTTCTATACTGTATTTTTTATTGTTCTTCTCAATTTTCCTTTTCAAAACTTCTGATAAATCTATATTATTCATTTGAGCAAATCTAAGCAAGAAGAAAAATATATCTGCAGTTTCATCTTCTATTTCTTCTCGTTTATTTAAATTCTTAAGCATTACTTCCATATCGTCTTTATTTTTAAATCTAAATAGTGATAATAATTCATTTGCTTCAGTTGATATTCCTATCGTTAAATCCTTTGGATTATGAAATTGCTCCCAATCTCTATCATCACAAAATTTTTCAACTAACTTTTTCAATTCATTAATATTATTTTCAGAATCCATAATATCTCGCTCCATTCTGCTTAGCTATCCATTTCTATTAAAACCACCTAGTGTTTTACAATATTATTTGGAACTTATAAGTTCTAATCTTTTCTTTAAATAATCAGAAAGCCCCTTATCTGTACAATATACATAACAGCCCTTCATCCCTCTAGTTAATAAAGTTCTATAGGTATTCCTTATTATTTCATCTGCTAGTTCTGCTGCTAGCTTTGGTTCTTTCTTATTCATCCCCTTAATTCCATTTAAAGATTTGTCTGTAGAAGCTCTTCTAGTAAAATCAGTAATTAATCTTCCATCTTGAAATCTTAAATCATCTCCAATAATTATTCCTATATAATCGAACTCTAAACCTTGACTTGTATGTATGCAGCCACTTTCACTAACTGAATTTTCATCTATAGCCCATGCTCCTGTATTATTAAAGTTCCATTTCATCTTAAAATTATGCTCAGGAATTTCTATATCATACTTTTCAGAATTTTGCCCTTCTTTTTTAGTTATCCAATTCCAGCAATATCCTGAAATTATTCTTGATTTATTTCTTTCCTTATTTTTTTCTTCAATTAGCTTTTTCATTTCATTAGGATCATCTAGTATTCTAAAATCGTAATTCAAATCATATCCATCAAAATTCGCAGTATTCTCTATTTCAAGAACATCATCAATCCAAGCTAAATAACCATCAGATCCACTACATCTAAATTGAGATTCTAACTTAAGCTCTGTTACTTTAGCCCCTTTTTCTTCTGCAAATTTTATAATATCAGCCTTATTTCCTACATCACTAGTAGTAACTCTTTGATGTTCATCAATGAAAAATACTGAAACCTTAGATGAATTAACAATTTCTTTCATTTGATTTTCACCCTTATTCTTAAACATTCCAGATTTCTCATTCAATCTATGAGCTTCATCAACAATTAAAACATCAAACTCATTTACTTGAGATTCTGTATAAACTCCAGAACCTTTAAATAAATTTTCTATATCCTTCTTCTTATATTTTCCTTTAAGTTTTTGATGATAAACCTGCCTTGGTGCTGCATTTTTAGTTACATACTGACAAACATATTCATATCCACTTAACTTAACTAACAAATTAATTGCTAGTACAGATTTACCAGTACCAGGACCACCTTCAACTACAAATACATGATTCTTTCCAATTTCTATGTACTTCTTGCTGTTTTTAAGAATTGTTTCATAAACTACTTTTTGATCATCTATCATCTTAAATTCATCATTTCCATCAAGCATCATTGCCAACGCATCTTGCAATGATTTTGATGGTTTTATTTTACCAGCCTCTATTTTATAAAGCCCTTCTCTATTATCAGCTTTTTTTATGTACTTAGTTATAAACTCTCTAAGCTTTACTACTTCCCCTTTAGTATAAACAGGCGCTTTTTGAGTATATTCCTCATAGATTTCATCAATAATAGGATCATTTTCTTCACTTTTAATATAATTATGTAAATAAGCACAAGGATGAAGAAGTAAGTTATTTTTTTCAACTGCATCATTATAATCTTCAATTAAACTTGCATAAGTCCATGCTTGATATGATGGATGTGTTGTTGTTCTAATAGATCCACCAAGTAATGTCATAACTAGTCCATCTTTATCTTTCACAGCTTCAACCTTTTGCCACTGCTTAAGTTCAAAAATAACAATATTATTCTTATCCTCATCATCAAGTCCAGTTAACATAAAATCAACTCTTCTCGAAGTAGCTGGAATTTTATATTCAATAGCAACTCCACAATTGTCTGGAATATCATTTGTGTTTAGGACTTTGTACATAAATTCTAGTGATTTATTCCACGATTCTATTTCTTGCTTAGATGTTCTTTTCCCCATCTTTTCAATAAAATTATCATTAATACATGTAACTATACTATCATTAGTCACATGCTCCATAAACTCACCTTTAGTTGCTTCATAAATAATCATTTAAATGTAACCCCTTATTATAAAAATATATACCTACACTACTGTAAATACCCATTTTCATTATACTCCAGATAAAACAAATATTTCTACAATAAATATTTATTCTTTACTATGGTGGATTATATATTATATATAGTTCAGTATTTTTCTAAATTTATATATAGTTCAGTATTTTTCTAAATAAAAAGACCTAAAGATAATGCTATTTGTATGTTAAATACATTACCTTTAGGTCTTTATAGAATTTAATCACAAAAATAATATATGTTAAAGTAATAATCAAGAGATTTACACTAAGATCTTGACTATTACTTTAACATACATTGAACGGTAACTAGGCTTCTATATCTGATACTATGAATACAGTATTCCAATAAACTAAATATAATTGCACGAATGTTTTTCAATTTTATTAGATTACTGTTTATATCATCTTAGTATAAGAAAATTTATAATATATCTAGTTGTTTTATCCAGCACCTATTAATATCTACCGAATATCCATCTGGAGTAACACAATCCCAATACATCTTTCCATACTCTCCAAAGCATAGCACCCCCTTCTATCCTCAACCACAGAACATTATCTTTACTCTCTCTAACCATCTTACATTCATCATCTAAGTAATACCACTCATCCTACAATGCATATCCCCTACTATCAACTATATACCACTCACCATTAATTTCTTTCCATCCATTATAAGCTGTGTGATAATATTTATTATCAATATATTTACAATACCACCAACCTATGTCATTTCGATTCCACCCAATTTTCCATTCATCACCACCTGCTCATCAGCTCCAACCAATCCATTTGCAATAGCTCTTGCAATTACTTCATAATTGTATTTCTCAGCATCATCACTATCAGCAAATAAACATTTAACCAATATTGCATGCATAACAGTTCTATTTAATACAATAAAATTTCTTGTCTTTATCCCTCTATTATGTAAATTCAAAGCACCTGCTAATGCATTACTAACCTTCACAGCATATTAATTAGCAACTTCTGATTTCCCCACAACACAAACTTCTGGCACTGTTCTTCCCCTGCATTAATATGAATTTCCACATATAATTCTACATCTAGTAATCTTGTTATTTCGTTAGTTTGATCTGCTCTGAGATATAAATCCCCGCAATTATAGCTATTACTCTTATCAATTCTTAATAAATTAACTCCATTATCTTTCTCCTGCAGATATTGTTAAACTAAATTCCC
Organism: Clostridiaceae bacterium; assembly: GCA_029256485.1. The sequence goes on along the minus strand of JAQSXU010000066.1, from coordinate 1,033 downwards.
ACTCTCTCTTGTACAATTACTTTCATCAAGTCGATCAACAATTCCACATCCAACCTTTCCACTAGCAGTATGACCTACTGCAATAATAAAATTACTCATTTTACATATCTCCCCTTTGATCATTAATTTTCAAAATATATTTTCTAAAATTAATTTTTTCTATAAAATAAAAAGAATGATCTACTAGGTTGAATAGACCATTCTTCATTCTGGATATTAATATTTAATAAGTGATAAATGATTTTTAACTATCTTATAAATTTATAATATATAAGATTTATGTAAAGCATGTGACAATTTTTTTATTAATTCAGCACCTAAAAAAATTTAGAATTACCTCAATAATTCATTAGAATTTGTCTTAATATTCTTTTATAATATTGGTACACAAATTTCACAGAAATGCTTATTTATCATTTGCATTGTATAACGTTCAAGTATAGGTCTTTTATCATCAAATTGATAATTTCTTTTTGATAGCTCATCAAATATCTCAATCCATGCTTTTTGTATATCATCTGCAGTATGACTTATTTTAAATATGCAATATTCTCCACCAATAATTTTTCCTAAATTAATATATTTGTCATCAATCTTGAATTCTTCTGAAACAACTAGACATGCATCATAACGACAATTTTTAGGTTCTGTGAATTTAGGATTATCTTGGGCTATACCTAATATTATTGAACCTTCATTAAATAAATTCTTTTCTCTACCCCAACTTTTTAGTTGTTCCATTATTTTTGAATTTTCTGAGCCATAAGGGCCTGTTCTTCGTATATAAGCTACATGATATGATGGTATTATTTCAATACAAGTATTCATAATTCTACCTTCTTATTTTTATAAAGTACATCGATGCCTAAATTCATACTATAACTCTTTAAAATGTATTTCAACTTATTTTTTAAAATTTCCAAAAAGACCTTTATCATCTACAACGCAGTTTCTTTATTAGCAGGTTCCACAAATATATTTTCTTCTTTAATACCTGCAAGTTCATTTTTTACTTTTTCTTTATACTCTGAAT
>JAQSXU010000278.1 GCA_029256485.1 Clostridiaceae bacterium | reverse complement strand
ATAAAAACGACAACTATCTTTTTACTTCCAATTATCATGAAGCTGAACTTATTTCATATAAAATAGCATCTGATGGTAGCATTGAAAAAGCTGTTGATAGTGTTATTCATAGTGGAGATGGCCCAACTAAACCTAGACAAGATAGTGCACATATTCATTTTGCTGATCTTACTCCAGATAATAAATACATATACACTATTGATTTAGGATTAGACAAAGTATCCTTATATAAATTAATAGATGGTTATTTTAATGAAGTAGCTGGTTTAAATATAACTCCTGGTTCAGGGCCAAGACATATGGAATTCCACCCTAATGGGGCCTTTTCATATTTACTTAATGAACTAAGTTCAAAGATTACTGTTTTAAAATACCATAAAGATAAACCTTATTTTGAAGAAGTAGAATATATCTCTATGCTACCAGCAGATTGTTCAGTAGAAAGCACTGGTGCTGCAATTCACATATCTTCTAATGGAGATTATCTATATGCTTCCAATCGTGGACATGATAGTATAACAGTTTTTAAGGTGGATTCAGTTTCTGGTAAATTAACATTTATATCAAATACAAAACTTCAAGGACAATCTCCACGTGATTTTTCAATATCACCTTCAGGCAAATTTTTACTTGTAACAAATCAGACTACAAGTAAAATCAGACTACAAGTAATGTGGAATTGTATTCTATAAATCAATTAACTGGAGAACTTACTTATTTAAATATATCTGAACATATACCAAATCCTGTTTGTATTAAATTTTTAAATCAAGCGAATTAATATATATCTTTAATCAATTTTAGAAGTTTATTCAAATTAGAATAACCCACAACAATACTTAAATAAATATTGTTGTGGGTTTCATCTACTTAATATATCGTATATTACATTATTTTCTGCCAACACAATGTAAATTATTAACCATATATATTATTACACCATTACTCCATCAGCACCAATTGTATAGCCATCTACTACTGTATTAGTAACCATTTCTCCTAATGAATTTAAATAGTACCATTTATTATCAAAATTAATCCATCCAGTTTTTGCGAATCCATTTTGATCTAAGTAATACCACTTTCCCACTCTACCTTTTACCCATCCACTTACTGGTCTGCCAGATGGATCTCTTAATATTCCATTAGTCTTAATTTGAATATTATTCGAACCCCTTGGTGTTGATGGATTCTCATTATAAGTTGAGCTAAAATTCTCTGTTTTCCCTACAAATGTATTAGTGTTTCCATAAGAAGGATTTGAGCTATCGTATAAATTAGTGCTATTAGATAAACCTAAATTTATTCCTCCATTATCATCATCTTTATCATCATTTGATGAGTCACTATCTATTTTACCTGTTTTATCTTCTACAGTATAAGTTCTTCCATTTATTGTTGCAGTAACTATCACCTTTATATATTTATTTCTATCACTGCCCTTTAAAGTATATGTATCATCGTCAGCACCACTTATATCGCTATAATCTCCACCCTTTTCAGAAGCCTTTAGCCATTGATATTGAAAACTAGGTTCTGTTCCACTATACCTGACTTTTGCTCTTAACTTATGATGGACCTCTTCTGTTCCTGATATATAAACAGAGTCTAATGAAGAATTTGTAGTAGCTGCTGTATTGGTATTAGTATTAGTTGTTGTATTACTTCCAGAATTAGTGCTGCTATTATTAGTACTACTGCTACTATTATTAGTACTACTGCTACTATTATTAGTAGTACTTGTATTATTATTTCCATTATTGCCACTATTATTTGTATTGCTATTATTTCCAGCACTAACTGCTATTGTTGCTGTAGCCAATTTTCCACTTCCATCATTTGCACTACATGTTATTATTGCAGTTCCTGCTCCAACAGCTTTTATATTTCCATTTTGATCTACTGTCACCACATTACCATCACTTGTCTTCCAAGTTAAATTTTTATTTGTTGCATTAGTTGGCGCAATTGTTGTAGTTAATGTTTTGCTATCTCCTACATTTAAACTAAAATTACTTGCATTCAAACTCAAATTTGTTATACTTACTGCTGCTCCAATTGTATTAGCTACATTAACATTGCAAGTCGCAATGGCTCCACTTCCATCTGTTGCTGCACAAGTTATTACAGCGCTTCCTTGTCCAACTGCATCTACATTTCCTATTGTATCAACTTTTGCAACATAGTTATTGCTACTGCTCCAAGTTACTGATACAGCATTTGGTGTTGTAGTTGCTGTTAAAGTTTTGTGATCCCCTACTATACAGTTTAGATTACTTTGATTTAGTAATACTTGTGTTGCATTAGCTGTTGGAACTTGGCCATTTAATATAATATTCTTATCTTGTATACCAATATTAATTAGTAAATCCTTTGTTTTTTGAATAGATACATAAAATAGGGTTGGCTTTCCAGGATCAAATGCTAGTGTTCCTATACTTGTCACACTGCTAGGAATAATTACGCTCTGCAATCCACCACAATATACAAATGCTCCATTTCCTATACTAGTCACAGTATTTGGAATTTCTACTCTTTTTAGCCCGGTGCAATTACTAAATGCAGAATCTCCTAAACTTGTTAGCCCGCTTGAAAATGTTAAATTTGTCAATGCACTGCAACGATCAAATACGCCATTCCCTATTGATTTCACACCAGTTGGAATCACCAAATCTGTTAGACCAGTACACTCTTCAAATGCATACTCGTCAATATATGTTACGCTATTAGGAATTGTGACATTTTTTAAACTACCACATGCTCTAAACATACTGTCTGGGATTTTTTGTATACCATTAGTTATAACTGCATCTGTTAGTTTATCACATTTATAAAATGTATATGTCCCTATAGTCTTTACAGTACCTGGAATAGTTATACTTGCTAATTTTTTAGAATCTGAAAATGCACTAGAGCCTATTGATTCAACGCTACTTGGTATAGTTATACTTGTAAGATAATTAGAACTGAAAAATGCAGACGCATTTATGCTCTTTACCCCATCAGGAATTACATAACTTTGATCCTTTTTTCCACTAGGATATGTAACCAATTCTGTTTTCGTTTTATTAAATAATACTCCATCATCACTTTTATAGTATTGGTTATTATCATCTACAATTATCTTTTCTAAACTTGTGCAATATGGAAATGCATGTTCCTCTATACTAGAAACATCTTTTGGAATTGTTATACTAGTTAAACTACTACAATAGCTAAAGGCATTAAATTTTATTTGGGTTAGTTTACTTGGAAGGTTCACATTCGTCAAACTACTACAGCCTGTAAATGTATTTTGATCTATAACTGTTATATTATCTGGGATAGTTATGCTAATTAAACTTGTACAATTTTCAAATGCTTCTGTTCCAATACGCATTAATGTACTTGGAAGAGTTACGCTTAATAGACTGCTGCAGCCTTCAAATGCTTTTTCACCTATGCCCATTACTCCTTCTGGAATGCTTATACTTGTAATACCACTACAACGTGCAAATGCAAACATATTTATACCCTTTACAGCAATTCCATTAATTGTACTTGGAATAACTACATTACTATCTGTACCAATATATTTTATTATCGAACCCGTTGTTGAATCTATGGTAAAATCTGCTTCATTACTAAAACTTCCACTAACCGCTTGATTAGTTGAGGTATCACTTGCAAATGCTATTGTTGCTGGCATAATGCTTGTACACATAGTCAAAACCAATACTTCAGCCATTATTCTTTTTCTTCTTTTTATCATCTTGTCTTCTCCTTGCTTGCAGCTTACATAATTATTTAAATTATATATATATTAAAATTAATACTTTACAATTTAGGTAATACTATTGAAAATCATATAAAAACTTAATAAATTACAAAAAAAATACTTAATTATAATTTAAAATATAAATTTTACAATAATACCCTTAAAATCTATTTTATTATTTATATGGAATGTTTTCAACAATTTTATTTCCAATCAAACCTATTATTTTAAAATAGTAGATTAAAGTTGGATAATTATTCATATTTTTTCACTTTTCTACTTGACATGATGCAGTTCAATTTTAGATTCTCTCCAATTTTATAGTTGAGGCTAAAGATAAATCTTTACATGATATTAAAAGCATGAAAACTAAATTATTTTTAGTTTCCATGCCTTAACAAATTTTCTATCAATGCTGTTTATTGCTTCTGTTTTATGGATAAAATTTTAATGCTATCAATTATCTAAAAAGCAGCCTAATCCGTTTAGATCACTATTACTATTGAGGTGCATAAATGTAATATCAGGTAACTCACCATCTTTTCCACGTGGCCTTGTCATTTGACTTGCATCTAAACTTTGGAAATCATCTGCCGTTACATAGACTCCGCTTTTATTCCAAGAATTATCAGTTACATTTTCATTAGGTAAATTAGCATCTTTCAAAGCTACTCCTCCAAATGAAATATTATTATGTAAAACTTCCCTTGTTCCTGGAATATCTGTAGCATCACTTGTGCTTACTCTCTCAAGCATATCAAAGTTTCCAAATTTATTATTA
>JAQSXU010000277.1 GCA_029256485.1 Clostridiaceae bacterium | reverse complement strand
TATAAAATTAAGAGCTGTTTTCTTAGATGGAAATGATGCAGCTGTAGAAGATATGGATATAAAAACATTGGATATACCTGGGACAGCAGATTGGAATGAACAGTCATATACAATAAATGTGCCTAATAACACAAATATAAAGAAAATAATAATACAGTATTTATATGATAATTGCAAAGGGAGTTTATGGCTGGATGATATAGATGGAGAACTGAGTAATAAAACTGTATCTAATAATATGGTTAAAAATGGAGACTTTGAAGAGGGAGTTAGTTACTGGGATGTTTATATTGATAAAGGGACGTTCAAACTAGATGTTGACAAGTCAATAAAAAAAGATGGAAATAAATCAATAAAAATATATAATAACACTCAAGCACCTTCTAGAGGAATATTAACACAAGTAATTAACTTGCCAAGTCAAATGACAAATAAGACACTTAATGTTACTCAATGGGTTAAGACGGACAAACTCTTAGGTTCAGGTTTAGAGATTAGAGCTAGTTTTATAAATTCTAGTGGTCAAATTATAGAAGAAAAATATTATAATCATTTAGGAGTTTCGTCAACAAATGATTGGAGTCAATTAAAGTATAATATAATTTTGCCGGAGTATAATGATATAAAAGCTCTACAGCTTCAATACATATATGATAATTGTATTGGAACCGTTTGGTTTGATAGAATTGATATTGAAGAATCTGAAAGTAATCAAAATAAAAATTTGTTGCAAAATAGTGGATTTGAAGCAACAATTAGTAATATTGTTGATGTTTGGTCAATATCTAAAATTAGCGGGAATCAAACTGTAGATATTGACAAAAGTTTAAAAGTTGAGGGGAATAACTCATTAAAATTTACATCTGATAAAAGTAATACAATAAGTGAGATAGATCAATATATAAATTTACCTAGTAATTTAATTGGAAAATCTATAAAAACATCTCAATGGATTAAAACAGATGATTATAAAGCACAAACATTTCTAGTAACAATTAAATATTTTGATAGTAATGGTTCTGAAATTTCAAAATATACAGTAAAAAATTATTATGATATTCCTAGAAATTCAAGTTGGATGTTGTTGCAAAATAGTGTAGATATACCTAATGATAAAAATATTAAATCATTAGTGGTTTATGATGATATAAAAGAATGGAGCGGTTCAATATGGATTGATAATTTTAGTGTAGAGCCATACACAAAAATTATCAATATTGGAATTAATCCCTCTATAATATCATTGAACAGAGGAGAAACTAAGAATTTTGATATAAATGTTAGTCCAAGTAATGCAACTCATAAAGATTTAGGAATAGTATCACTTGATGAAAATGTTGCAACAATTGGATCCTTAAATCAAATTAAAGGAATTAAAAATGGGGTAACAAAGATTGAAATAAATCAAAATTATCAAGGAATAAAACTAGATGTGCCTGTAATTGTAGGTAAAAGTAATTCTATTTTTGTAAATCAAAATACAAATTTAATAACCCAACAAGACAAAATATTAAACGGAAAAGTTGATGGAAAATCTGTTGTTAATAGTAAATTACAATATTCTGTTTTCATTGATCCGAGGAATGGATTTATAAATATAAACAGTGACGGTTTGTTTTCATATTATCCTAATAAGGGTTTTAGTGGAAATGATACTTTCACAATACTTATAAAAGATAGTAATGATGGTATGGCATTAGCACAATATAATATAAATGTTCAGAAATCAACAGAATTACCTATCATAGATAATTTTATTGTTACATTAAAACAAGGAGATAGTTATGCAAGTGGAAAACTTCAATTAAATAACCAGAGTCTCAGTGGAGTAAATTTACTTGTAAGTAAAAATACTGAAAATGGTAGTTTTACAATTGATTCTTATGGAAGTTATAAATATACGCCTAAAATCAATTATACTGGCTATGATGCTGTTGAAATAATGGAGAAAAATAGTAGTGGATTAAGTAATATTATACATGGTACTGTGTATGTAGCTCCAAGTGTTCAAAATATTAAGCAATCCTTAATTAATCAGCATCCAAGAATTATAGCAAATAAGAGTGATTTTGATAGAATAAAGCTTTTAGTAAAAATAGATTCTAATGCTATAGTATGGTTTAATAAATTAAAACAAAAAACAGATGTACTTTTAAGTCAACCAGTTGTAAAATATGAAAAAAAATCTGAGTCAATACTTGTGACAACTTCTACAAGTTATATAGAGCAATTAAGTTTTATGTATAGAATAACTGGAGATAAAAAATATGCTTATAGGGCTTGGCTTGAATTGGAAAATATATGTAAACAATATCCAGATTGGAATGATGACGGACAGTTTTTAGATGCAACAGTAATGGCTTCTGGGGCAGCTATTGGATATGATTGGTTATATGATTATTTGGATGAAAGTCAGAAAACAATTATAGAAACAGCAATAAATAAAAATACATTAAATTTAGCGTTAAATAAATATGTAAATGGCAACGAATTTTTTGTCAATAATAATATGAATTGGAATATTGTTTGTAATTCAAATATAATTATGGCTACTTTAGCAATCTATGACAAAGTAAGTAATCCAGAAGAAATTATTCAGCATGGATTAAAATCTATACAAAGCTCTTTAAATACTTACTATACTGATGGTGGAGGAATTGAAGGTGCTGGATATTGGTCTTTTGCTACACAATATTTAATAAATTTACAAGCAAGTTTGAATACTTCTTTAAGTTACAAAAATTATTTTAATAGTATATTAGATTTTCAGCAGATGGCTAATTATCAAAAATATATAACTGGTAATGAAGGAGAATTTAATTATTCTGATAACAATGAGACATGGTCACCAGCTTATTTTGGTTTATGGTTTGCTAAACAGTTAAATAATGCTAGTTTGATACAATATTTTAAATTTTATAAAACAAAATCTGATGAAGTAAATATAAATGATTTATTGTGGTATGATCCAATATTATATAAGGATTCATATAGTAATAATACTAATTTAGATATGTATTTTCCATCAACTCAAATTGTTACAATGAGATCAACTTTTGACAATAATCTTGGTACATTTATAGGACTTAAAGGAGGTTTAAGTGGAGCACCTCATGGTCATTTGGATATAGGATCATTTGTTTATGATACTCTTGGAATTAGATGGGCAGTGGATTTAGGTGCTGAAAATTATGGCGTCAATGGTTATTTCGATGATGAAATAAATGGAGATAGATGGAATTATTATAGGACAAGAGCAGAGGGGCAAAACACATTAGTTATTGGTTCATCAAATCATGAAGATCAAGTATTGGCTTCAACATCTAAAGTTATAAAAAGTAATTTAAACTGCTCTGAACCTTATGCAGTTTTAGATATGACACCTTCATATTCAGATAAAGCCATTAATGTTCAAAGGGAAATTAGGTTATTAAATAATAGAAAAGATATGTTAATTACTGATGATTTTCTTTTAAAACAAGAGCAAGATGTAACATGGCAAATGCATACTCAAGCAAATACAACTGTTGTTGATGGAGGTAAAGGAGTTATATTAACTCAAGATGGTAAAAAAGTTTATTTGAAACTTTTATCAGGTGATAATGGAATGATGTTTGAAGTTGTAGATGCAGTTCCAAGTAGTGCGTCACCGAACCCTCAAGGACAGACAAACAACATAGGAATAAAAAAAATTATTATTAAAACAAAGACGAAAATAGGAACTATAAAAGTGCAAATAACTCCGATAGAAGATCAGTCTTCTTATATTAGTAATGGAAGTTTTGAAGATGGGAATAGCTATTGGTATCAATGGTCAAGTTCAGGAGATTTCAAGGCTTCAACGGATACGGTGGTAAAAAAATCAGGGACAAAATCCATGAAACTATATAATGGA
>JAQSXU010000276.1 GCA_029256485.1 Clostridiaceae bacterium | reverse complement strand
ACTATCTTTATAGAATTAATTGCTGGTGATACTGTGTAATCAGCAGTAGATAATTTTGCCATGATTCTAAGTCTCACGTTTGAATTTCCTTTTGCATTTGTAAGGTATTCCTTAGTTGAATTAAGCATATGCTTATAATTAATATACATTCTAAAGTAAGGAGTATTGTTCATATAAACTTCTTGAGAATGATATGGAGGATAATGTCCATCATCTGATGGTTTAAGGACGTCATTGTTTTCATCATATATAGGGCCGTCACCTGGACCGTCATCCATAGCTTTTTCATTAGTGTTATAATCCATACTTGCCATAGCCATAGGTACCTCTGGTACATTTACTTCTAGGTTTAGGTTATCATAGTAATGAGGATCTTTAATCTTTTCAGCTTTATTTTTTAAATCAAAAACAGTTACTATGACATTTTTAAATTCTTTTTCACGAGGCGCTTCATTTTTGAGATGGCTGCTTATATCTTCTTTTTTTACAGAATAGTATTTTAAGGACTGATTGCTTATGTTTTTTATAAGGCTGTTGTAATTTATTCTCTGCATTTCAGGGCCAGCATATAGTTCTCTGCAATAAGCCAATAAATTAAAATTATGCTTTATTTTTTTCACATCCTTAGTTTTATCCTCATTATCTAAGTTTGTTAGGTCATGATTAATTAATAAAACCATTATTTGTATTAAATTTTCTCCAGCATTTAACTTAAAGCTGTATTTATTATTTTTAGGGAAGATTTGTCTTCCATTTATCAATACTATTGCATTGAAGGTTTCATTAGTGACGTCGTAGGTAATATATCTATTTTCAATGATGGTTTCCTGTTCACAGATAGCATATTGGCTCATTATAAAATAGTTATTTACCCTTTCACATCTTATATCCATAACTGTAGAATCTAATGGTGCTATATCTGTAACCCTTGCCTTTGAGTAATCATCAGTATGACATACTTTATCTGCTGGAACAGCATCATGTATTATGTGCTTATCCTCAGGGATTCCTTTATCAGGAGCAGCTTTAATATCTTCTGTATATCTATTTTTATATCTATCATTTACATCAAGTCTTTCAATGAGCCATTGAGAATGACCAGCTCTTAGATAAATAGAATTTAAATTTGTATTATCTGGCAAGGGATAAACCTTAAAGTAATATTGTTTATTTATTTTGTCATATCTAGCTAGTTCAGAAAACACAAATTTTTCTGTTTCATAAGTTAAAATTTCTTTTTCCTTGGTAAGTAGACCTAAATCAACATTGCTTCCTGCTTCAACATTCTTCCACTCTACATCATCGTTTTTATTTTCAAAACCTACAAAATAGGCTATATCAGTATGTGGAGGCAGTTCATGAATTGGATCTACTGTAATATTTGACACTGGCTGCTCCATTTCTATGGTTTTACTTGTAAATACGCTAGCTTTTTTGTATTTATCATTATAAACTGATAAATTAGAAAACATATAATAGCAATAAAATTCATCTTTATCGTTATCCATATAATCAAAACTTGTTTTTTCAAAGATAATTCTAAAGGCTTTCATATTTATAGCATTAAATCTCCAAGACATGCTTGAATCCCCATCAATATTGCTTTTTTCAAGGAAGTTAGAGCCATCCTCTGAGATAAATAATTTAACGTTAGTGTTATATAAGCTGCAGCCATTTAAACATATTCTTGAAGCTTCATGATTGTCTGCAAAATCAATTTGAAGGGTTAAGGTTCCAGGCTCTTTGTTTGAAGTTACTGTAGATATTGTAAGCATATCAGTTATTACTTCACTTAGAATTGAAGTTATATCTTTGTTTAAAATGACTTTAGCATTACTGCTATCAACACTTATGGTTCCAGTAGTGCTTATATCAACTTTATCACTTGGAGTAGACCTTAGCTCATTTCTTAAAATTGATATATCATAATCTATTTCACTTGTACTTTGAGGAATATTATGAGTAATTAAATTTCTCGTATTAACCATAGACAAATCATTGAATTTTATTATATAAGGTTCATAAGCCGTTTTAGTTTCTGTATACTTTTTTAAAAGCTCTGTTTGAAGAATTAATTTATCTAAGGAATGGTTAGCTGCCTCCATTTGCATATCATAATCCCCATTAATCAGCACTTCATAATTAGTTTGAGTATTGTATACCTCAAAAGCATTTTTTAAGTCCTGTTCTATGTTTTTAAACATATTATTATAATCTTTTTTATCAGATCTAACATATTTCTTTAATGTAATTGGCTTAAAATAAGGAAGTCCTGGAGTTTTGTTTTCAAAGAATTCAGTTATTCTCTTATTAACTTGATAATTTGTTGCTCCATGACCTTTTTTTAAAAGTTCTAAGGAATACTGTTCATCTTTTTGCCTAAGTTGATATTCTTGCATATTAATCATATTAAAAGCTCTCCTTCCCGCTTATATCTAAATTGTAATTGTAGACTATTGGCGTTTCATCAATAATATCTTCAGGCCTTGAAAGCTCAATTTTTATTATGAAGCTGTTTGGTGAAGTCAGCATATCTACATAAGTGATGTTTGGATTACGGTTTAATACTGCTGAGTCAGAATTTACAATAATAGTACATGATCCACTTGAAGCCTTATGACGTGGATATATACGATGCCATTCGCCTCCATTATCAAAGCTTATGGAATATTGAATAAAGTCATTTATATTTCCTGTAGCAGCGACATAATTATTAAAGGAATTAGGAATATAATCTTCTGAATTAAATATTAGCTGTTTTATTGGATTTGAAGCAGTAAAGGTCTTAGAAATATAAGTTCCAACTTTTACATATTTCCTATATCTAACATCAACTGCACTTATTCCTATACTGTATCGATTAGCATTTACAGGTTCTCTTTTTATTAAGTTTCCATCAGAGCTTATAGTGTTATAAAAAAGCTGTGCTTTTACATAGGCATCATCCAAAAAGTTTTCCGTATCAGCCGTAGTTGGATAAATTATGCTTCTATTTCTTTTATCATATTTAAGGCCTAACAGCTCAATACTTTGAAGTGGAGCTTCAACTTCTACATAGCCTTGTAAATCATCGCTATCATATTTTGATACCCTGGTTGGATCAATGTTGATTCCGTATTGCCTGCATACTTGAGTGCTTACAAATTCTGTTTGAATAAGCTCTAAAGTTACATATTTAACCTTTTGGCTGGAAAATGGAATTACCAGTGTACCAACTAACTCTCTATTTAATTCTATAATTTGAAGTAACCCTAGGTTATCTGAAACTATTACTTTATGTAATATTGGATTAGCAGTTTCATTGGTTTTAGGTGCACCTTTTATTACCACGTAATTAGAATTGTTTTCTGATTTTAAGGTTAACTTTAAATTTAAATAAAGAGTGTCATCATCTGTTACCCATCTTATTCCCTCAGTATAAGAAAAACCTATCATAGAGGTGTCTTCTTTAATAGAATTTGAGATATTATACATTTCAAATTCAAACCAGTTTGTAGAGGTATATGAAGAAGCAGTATTATTATTTACATTATTCTCTTTTATAGCAGATAACTTAATGTGAGTGTTGTTTTCGCCTTTAAAGGTGAACTTATTATTTATAGTTCCAACCGTGTTATATACCTCATGAGTGTTGCCAGGAAAGCCATTTGAGGTATTTAGGATTTCTATATCTATATTGTTATCTGAAATAGACTGACTGTTAACAATTCCTAGCATTAAAGCATTTGAAGAAGTATCAATAAAGGAATTCTGTGCTTTATAGCCTGTACCATCACTAAAATCATCTGAAATAATAATATCTGAGGCCTTTCTTATGGCAGTAATTTTATTTTTTATAAAATCAGTTGTTGCAGCTATTTGGTCAATCCTATTTACAAGTATATCTATAGAGTCTTCTGTTTTCTGC